>DVHY01000174.1 GCA_018711755.1 Candidatus Limivicinus faecipullorum
GATATATAGAAACAATAACGGAGTAGTAGAAAAGCGGCTCTGGTCCTATACCTACGGTAAGTGGCTGACTGACTGGATTCCTGTTTGGGGCTGATGAATAATAATGTATACACAAAGCCTGCGCTGTAATCAGCGCAGGCTTTGTGCTTTGCTGGCGGGAACTTCAACGCTTTCACCGCATCAAAACCGAGGGGAAGCGGGGCTGATTCGTAAGAGAAGGAACAAGGGAATGGATGATAAGCGCCGGCAGCTCACATGAGCCGCCGACGCTTTGAAGGATATGAAGTTTGTTGCGACGAAATGGGAGCGGCAGGAAAACGCAGCAGGCACCTCAGTGTATGCAACGGGCGCAGGCGCTGGGGGCGGCGGCACAGCCTCCCAGGGCCGTTTCCTTCAGCTCGCAGGGGAGGCTGCGGCCCACTTTGTACATGACGGCAAGCATCTCATCAAAGGGGATAAGCTGACCTATGCCGCTTAAGGCGAGTTCGGAAGCCACCAGGGCATTTGCCACACCGGCGGCATTCCGATTCTGGCAGGGGTACTCCACCAGTCCCCCCACCGGGTCGCACACCAGACCCAGCATATTCATGATTACGGTGGAGGCCGCGTCCAGACACTGCTCCGGGCTGCCTCCCATGAGCTCCACGGCAGCGGAGGCGGCCATGGCGGAAGCAACGCCCACCTCGGCCTGGCAGCCGCCCACGGCTCCGGCCACGGTGGCATTGCGCATGGCCAGATAGCCTATGGCCCCGGCGTTGAGCAGGGCGTCCAGCAGCTGCTCGTCCGAAAAACCATACTCCTCCTGCAGGGCCAGCAGCAGTCCCGGCACTACGCCGGAGGCGCCGGCGGTGGGCGCCGCCACGATCAGACCCATGGAGGCATTGACTTCCAACACGGCCATGGCGTAGGTCACGGCTTTTTGCAGCACGGCACCGCAGATGCCCTTGCCCGCCTCTGCATGGAGGGCGAGGAGCCAGGCCTGGCCGCCTATCAGCCCGCCCATGGATTCCATGGTCCGGGTCAGGGGAATAGTGGCCGAGGAGCGCATGATGGAGAGAGCCTTGGCCATGCGCTGCCTGACTGCCTGGGGCTGAGTTTCAGCCAGGGCACACTCACGAAGCAGCATTATCCGGGAGATAGGCAGGCCCTCCCGGCGGCAAAGGCTGAGAAGTTCCTCTGCATTTTTAAAATCCATTTTATGCTTCCTCCTTGGCCTGTACTATCATCACGTCCCGAATATAGGGATTGGTTTTAAGCTGCTCCGGGATACCTTCCGGCAGGCTACCGTCGGATTCTATTATGCTGTAGGCCGTGTCCCCCTTTGCCTCTCTGGACAGACGCATAAAGGCGATATTCACGCCCCTGTCGCTGAGGACCTTGGTGATATGGGCCACAACTCCGGGCTTGTCCTGATGGATGGCAATGACCGCGGCATATTCGCCGGTGAAGTCCACACGGACGCCGTTGATGTCCACGATGCGCACCTTACCGCCGCCCAGGGACTCTCCCCGGACGGTCATCACCTGGCCCATGGCATTTTCCATGCGTATGTCCACCGTGTTGGGATGGACGTCCGTCTCGTTGTGGTTGGGGGTGAAGGTGAATTCCAGGCCCCGCTGCCGCGCAATACTGAAGGAGTCACGAATGTTCAAATCGTCCGGGCTGAAACCAAGTATGCCGCCCAGCAGCGCCCGGTCGGTGCCGTGGCCCTGGTAGGTGCTGGCAAAGGAGCCGTAGAGGATGAAGTCCACACGCTTCAGGGGCGCCGGAATCAGCTTGTGGGCCAGATGGGCAATGAGAGCCGCTCCGGCGGTGTGGGAGCTGGAGGGGCCTATCATGTTGGGGCCCAGCACGTCGAACACGCTTATAAAAGACATTCTTTACTCCTTGATTTCAGCGGAAGCCCTGACAATAAACTTCCGGTAGATGGTGTCCACGATAACGCCGATGGCATTGTCCCCGGACACGTTGCAGGCGGTGCCGAAGGAGTCCTGAGTGATATACAGAGCCACCATGATGGCGCAGATGGGGCCGTTCACATCCCCGGCCTCCGCGCCGAAGATCATATACAGGAAGGGAAGAGCGGTCATAATGGAGCCGCCGGGAGCTCCAGGGGAGGCCACCATGGCTATGCCCAGGGTCATTATAAAGGGCACCACCGTGGCCGGGCTTATGGGCAGCTGATACATCAGGCACACGGCAGTGGCGCAGGAGGTAATGGTTATCATGGAACCGGCCATGTGGATGTTGGCACAGAGAGGCACCACGAAGTTGCGTATCTCCTCGCTGATGCCGTCCTTCTCGCCGCACTTGAGATTTACCGGGATTGTCGCGGCGGAGGACTGGGTGCCGATGGCAGTGGCATAGCCGGGGATTTGATTGCGGATAAGGACAAAGGGGTTCTTGCCGGAAACGGCTCCGGCCACCAGAAACTGAATGAGGATGTATACCAGGTGCATGAGAATTACCACCAGGAAGACCTTCCAGAGTATGCTGAGAATGGCAAAGGTCTTGCCGGAATAGGTCATGTTGGTGAAGGTGCCGCAGATATACAGGGGCAGCAGAGGGATGATGGCGGTTTGGAGCACCTTATCGATGATGGAGGAGAAATCCTTTACAGCCATATACAGGGTGTCACTGATAGTCCTGCCCCGCATTCCCGACAGGCACAGCCCCAGTACAAAAGCCAGTACCACGGCGGACAGGGTGTCCAGCAGCGCCGGGATGGATATGGAAAAGTACCCGGCAAGGGATACGTCGGCCGTCTCAGCGATTTGTTCCATAGCCCCCTGGCTCATAAAGGAGGGGAAAAGGGTGGAGGAGATGAGGTAGGATGCTGAACCCGCCACCAGGGTGGAAAAATAGGACAGTGCCAGTGTGAGGACAAGAAGCTTCCCTGCTCCCATGCGCAGTTCTGCAATGCCCATTGTCAC
>DVHY01000175.1 GCA_018711755.1 Candidatus Limivicinus faecipullorum
ATCTCCACTGATACCTTTTTGCCCTTTCTCTGGGCAACGGCCCGCATAAGTATACGGATCTGCTTAACGATCCTGCCCTGCCGGCCAATGACCTTGCCCATATCGCCGTCGGCTACCCGGACCTCAAAGACGGTCTCTCCGTCGGCTTTGCGCTCGGTCACAGAGACCTCAGCGGGATTGTCCACGAGGCTCTGCACAATATAGGTCAAAAGTTCTTTCATGCCGGTAGAAACTCCTTATTAGGCCTCGACCTTTTTCAGCAGGCCGCGGACTGTGTCGGTGGGCTGTGCGCCGTTAGAGATCCAGTACTTGGCGCGCTCCATGTTGACCTTGATCTTCTCGCCCTCGGCCATGGGATCGTAAGTGCCCAGCTCCTCAATGAAGCGGCCGTCCCTGGGGCTGCGGGAATCAGCAACAACTATGCGGTAGTAAGGTGCCTTCTTGGCGCCCATTCTGCGAAGCCTGATTTTGACCATCGTATATTCACCTCCATGTATATTCATTCATATATTACAAACACCTGGGTGTCTGTAAGCTGATTAAAAGGGGAAGCCGCCCCCCATACCGGGGAAACCGCCGCCCATGCGGCCCATCTTCTTCTGCAGCTTCCTGGCGTTTTTGCCGGTGAACTGCTTGGTCATCTGCTTCATGGCCTCATATTGCTTGAGCAGCCGGTTCACGTCCACAACCGAGGTGCCGCTGCCGGCGGCGATGCGCTTTTTCCGGCTGCTGTTGAGGATAGAGGGATTGTCCCTCTCCGCCTGGGTCATGGACAGGATGATGGCCTCCTGACGGCTCAGGAGCTTTTCGTCCAGCTTGGCCCCCTGGAGGGCCTTGGCGTCCATGCCCGGGAGCATACCCAGCACGTCCTTAAGGTCGCCCATGCTGCGCAGCTGGGCCATCTGGTCCAGGTAGTCAGCCAGGCTGAAGCGGTTGCTGCGCAGGCGTTCCGCCGCCTCCAGGGCCTTCTTCTCATCGAAGCTCTTTTCCGCTTTCTCGATGAGGGTGAGCACATCCCCCATGCCCAGGATACGGGAGGCCATGCGGTCCGGGTGGAAGGGCTCTATCATATCCAGCTTTTCGCCGGTGCCTATGAACTTGATGGGTTTGCCGGTGGTCTGGCGGATGGACAGGGCCGCGCCGCCCCTGGCGTCGCCGTCCAGCTTGGACAGCAGCACGCCGGTGATGCCCAGGGCCTCGTCAAAGGCCGTGGCTGCGTTCACCGCATCCTGGCCGGTCATGGCGTCCACCACCAGCATTATCTCCGCCGGCTCCACGGCGGCCTTGATGTTTTTGAGCTCCTCCATGAGCTGTTCATCTATGTGCAGCCGTCCGGCGGTGTCCAGGAACACCAGGTCGTTGCCGTGCTTTTTGGCGTGCTCTATGGCGGCCTTGGCGATATCCACCGGGTCTGCCTGGCCCATCTGGAACACGGGGATGTCCAGCTGAGCGCCTACGGTCTCCAGCTGCTTTATGGCGGCGGGGCGGTAGATGTCGCAGGCGGCCAGCAGGGGGCGTTTGCCCTGCCTGCGCATGTAGCCTGCCAGCTTTGCCCCGTTGGTGGTCTTGCCGGCGCCCTGGAGGCCCACCAGCATCACCACGCTGGGGGACTTGGAGCCGATGTTTATTTTCTGGTTCTCCCCGCCCATAAGGGCGCAGAGCTCCTCGTTGACTATCTTGATGACCATCTGGGCCGGGGACAGGGCCTCCAGCACATCGGAGCCGCAGGCTCTCTCTGTGACGGTCTTGGTGAAGCTCTTGACCACCTTGTAGCTCACGTCCGCCTCCAGCAGGGCCATGCGCACTTCCCGCATGGTCTCCTTCACGTCGGCGGCGGAGAGCCTGCCCTTGCCTCTGAGCTTTTTGAAGGCGGAGTTCAGTTTTTCGGATAAGCTTTCAAATGCCATATTCTAACCTCTGGCGATGACTGCGGCGATATCCTCCGCCGCTTTCAGGGCTTTGTCTCTGGCCTCTCCCTGGCTCATGGCGGCCAGAGCCTTTATCTGCTCCCGGATTTTTTCCAGGGCGCTGCGGTTTTCCTCGAAGCGGCGGAGGAGCCCGGTCTTTTCCTCTATATCAGCCAGGGCGCTCTCCCCGCGGCGTATATTGTCCCAGACACCCTGCCGGGATATGCCGCACTGTTCGGCTATCTCCGCCAGGGACAGGTCCTCATTATAATGCAGGTCCATGCACAGCCGCTGCTTCTCGGTCAAAAGCTCGCCGTAGAAATCCAGCAGCATAGTCTGTCTCAGTCTGCCGTCGCTCACGGTCAGGCCTCCTGTCAAGTATTTACCGTTGACAGAGTATACTACTTATCTTTTACCCTGTCAAGGATTTTTTCTTTACAGCCCGGATTTTTTCCTTATGGCCTCTTTTACGGCTGCTTGCGCAAAGGAATAATCAGGCATTTTCTGGGGAAACTGCCAAGGTGAGGAACAAGAAAATTTTCCCGGATAGGAGACAGCCATGGATAACATAGATTCCTGTCTTTATATTGAGGAAGAGCGGCTGCACAATTACGCCGCCTCCGCCGCAAAGCTGCTGCTGCCCCAGGACAACTGTCCCGGGACCGAGGCCGCCGCTCTGCTGCGCCGCAGCTTTGGGGAGATACGCCGCTGTCACCAGGCGGTTGAGCGCCGCTATGGCTCGCTGGCGGCGCCTCCCTCCGCCTGCCAGTGGCTGCTGGATAACTGGTACATGGTCCAGCGGGAATATGCCGGTTCCGTTCAGGAGCTGAAGAAGGCCCGCCGGCTGCGCTGCTGTTCCCAGGGGATAGTGGTAATGGAGCTGTGCCGGGAGCTGGTGCGCTCGGGTCTGGGCAAGGTGACGGAGGAGCGCTGCGGTATATTCCTCTCCGGCTTTCAGTCGGTGACGGTGCTGCAGCGCCGGGAGCTGGAGCTGTTCCCCACGGCTCTGCGCTGCGCCATCATTGACTCCATAGCCCAGGTGTGCCGGAAAATGCAGTATGCATCGGACACCACCTCCCACGCCCAGGCGCTCTCCGCTCTTTTCACTTCCCTGCGCCTGTTCTCTGTGCTGGATCTGGAAAAGCTGCTGGCCCGGGCGGACGTGAGCGGGGGCATACTCTCCGCCGACCCCAGCGGGGACTATGAGCGCATGGACGCCGCCACCCGCCGGGAATACATGCTGCGTCTGGAAAAGCTGGCAAGGCGCGCCGGGCTGGAGGAGCAGGTGCTGGCCCGCAGTCTCATAAAGAGGGCCCGGCAGGAGGGGCGGCATATAGGCTTCTACCTTTTTAAAAAGCCCTCTCCCCTGTGGTCCGGGCTGTATATCGGACTGAACCTCCTTCTGCCCCTGACCGTAAGCCTGCTGATAGGCTTCTGGCTGGACAGTCTTGCCGCCGCCCTGCTGCTCCTGTTCCCGGTGTGGGAGCTGATAAAGAGCTTCATGGACTTTCTGCTTCTGCACCTGGTATCTCCCAGGCCCCTGCCCCGGATAGACACCAGCCGGGGCCTGCCGCCGGAGGGCAAGAGCCTCTGCGTGGTGTCCACCATTTTGGGGCCGGGGCAGGTCCAGCGGCTGGAGCAGCTGCGCCTGGCCTGCCGCAGTGAGGGAGAGCGGCTCCAGTTCGGCCTGCTGGCAGACCTGCCCGCCTCCAAAAGCCCCAGTCTCAAGGACGACGAGCAGCTGCTGCGCCGGACCAGGCGGGAGATACGCCAGCTGAACCGGAAATACGGGGGCGGTTTTTATCTCTTCACCCGGCAGCGCAGCTTTGACGGGGAACAGTACAACGGCCGGGAGAGGAAGCGGGGCGCGCTGCTGGAGCTGGCCAGGCTTCTGTGCGGCCGGCCCTCCGCCCTGGAAGTGACCGGGGACGGGCAGGCCCTCTCCGGCACCAGATATATAGTCACCCTGGACAGCGACACCCAGGTGTATCCCGGCTCCGTGGGCCAGCTCATCGGGGCCGCCGTCCATCCTCTGAACCGAGCGGTCATAGACCCCAAGCGCCATGTGGTGACCCGGGGCTACGGCCTCATCCATCCACGGATGGCCACCGGCCTTGAAAGCGCCAACGCCACGGACTTCGCCCTGATCTTTGCCGGGGCCGGGGGCAGCGACCCTTACGGGGTGTTGTGCGGGGAGCTGTATATGGACGCCTTTGACAACGGCGGCTTTGCCGGCAAGGGCGTCATAGACGCCGCCGCTCTGCTGGAGTGTACCGGCAGCCGCTTTCCCTCCGGGCGCATCCTGTCCCACGACGCCCTGGAAGGGGCCTATCTCCACGGGGCCTATATGGGCGACGTGGAGTTTTCCGACAATTTCCCCACCAAGCCCCTGGCCTATTATAAGCGTCTCCACCGCTGGATAAGAGGAGACTGGCAGAACGCCCCCTGGATATTCAAAAGGGAGCTGAGGGCCATGGACCGCTTCCGGCTTTTCGATTCCCTGCGCCGCAGCCTCTTTGCCCCCATGACCTTTCTGGCCATACTCTCCGGCTTCATGCTGCCGGGCAGCTGGTTGGCCCTGTCCGCCGGGGCGGCGCTGTTGGCCCTGCTGAGCAATCTTCTCCTCTCCTTTGCCCAGGTCGGCCTCTCCCGGCGGGAGAAGGTCCGTCTCAAGCGCCATACCCGGCTGCTCACCGGCATAGGCGGCTCCATTGTCCAGACCTTCATCAGGCTCTGGCTTTTGCCCTATGAGGCCTGGGTCTGCTTTACCGCC
This sequence comes from Candidatus Limivicinus faecipullorum, assembly GCA_018711755.1. Classification (GTDB taxonomy): domain Bacteria; phylum Bacillota; class Clostridia; order Oscillospirales; family Oscillospiraceae; genus Limivicinus; species Limivicinus faecipullorum. Next base: position 4,681 of record DVHY01000175.1, read on the forward strand.
ATAGTCACGGCTTTGTGGCGCATGCTCATAAGCCGAAAGCGGCTGCTCCAGTGGCAGACGGCGGCCCAGAGTGAAGGGGGCAGCCATGACTTTGCCCAGCATATAAGGAAGATGTGGTTCCCTCTGGCCCTGGGCCTGCTGCTCATGGCCTTTTCCCCTGCCATCATCGGCAAGGCCTCCGGCTTCATGTGGCTTTTGAGCCCGGCGGCGGCCGCCGCCCTTGCGCTCCCCGCCTACAAGGAGCAGGGCCTTAGGAGCGCGGACCGGGACTATCTTGTCAAGGCCGCCGGGGAAAACCTCAGATATCTTCTGGACTTTTCCCGGGAGGAGGACAATTTCCTGCCCCCGGACAATTTTCAGGAGCAGCCCCCGGTGGGCACGGCCCACCGCAGTTCCCCCACCAATATTGGCCTGGCTCTGGCGGCGGTGGAGTGCGCCGCCAGGATGGGCCTGACGGATACGGAGCAGGCGGCGGAGTATGTCTCCCGCATGGTGGACACCCTGGAGCGGATGCCCCGCTTCCAGGGCCATTTCTACAACTGGTACGACACCCGCAGCCTGCGCCCTCTCAAACCCGAATATATCTCCACCGTGGACTCCGGCAATCTCTGCGCCGGGCTGCTCTGCGTATCCCAGGCTCTGGAAGGCCAGGGCCGCTGGGAGCTGAAAGAGCGCGTGGACGCTCTCATGGCCGCCATGGACTTCTCCTTCCTCTACGACGGCGGCCGGGGGCTATTTTATATCTGCTACGACGCCGAGAACCGCCGGGAGGCCGGAGGCTGGTACGACCTTATGGCCAGCGAGGCCATGCTCACCAGCTATCTGGCCGTAGCCAGGGGCGACGTGCCCGTAAAGCACTGGCGGCGGCTGAGCCGGGCCCAGCTGCAGAAGGACGGCTACCGGGGCCTTGCCAGCTGGACGGGCACCATGTTTGAATACCTCATGCCGGAGCTGTTTCTGCCGGTGTACCGCAGCAGCCTGCTGTATGAGAGCAGCCGCTTCTGCCTCTACGCCCAGCGGCGGCGGAGCCTGCCCGGCCGCCCCTGGGGCATATCCGAGAGCGCCTTTTACTCTCTGGACTCCTCCCTCAGCTACCGCTACAAGGCCCACGGCTGTCCGGCCCTGGCCTTGAAGCGGGGCCAGGAGGCGGATCTGGTCGTCTCCCCCTACAGCAGCTTTCTGGCCCTGGCCGTAGAGCCGGAGGCGGCGGTGAAGAACCTGCGCCGTCTGGAGAGCTGGGGAGCCCGGGGCCGCTACGGCTTCATGGAGGCCCTGGACTTCACCCCCTCCCGCTGCCGGGGCAAGGTGGAAAAGGTGAGCTGCTACATGGCCCATCATGTGAGCATGAGCATCATTGCCGCCGCCAACGCCGTGTGCTCCGGCTATGCCCAGAAGCTCTTCATGTCCGACAGCTCCATGGCCGCCTATGCCCTGCTGCTCCAGGAGCGGCTGCCGGCGGAGGCGGTGGTGATACGCCGCTCCATGGCGGAGGTGCCGGAAAAGCCCCGGCGAAATATAAGCCAGCGCTGGCAGCTGCGTGGCGGGGCCGAGGACTTGCAGCTCAGAGCCTGCCTGCTCTCCAACGGAGCGTACAACATCATGGCCGCAAACCACGGCCAGAGCTCCGCCTCTCTGGGGGATATCTGCATTTACCATTCCGATCCCTCCGGCGGCGGGGTGAGCCTCAGCCTGGACGGGCAGGCTCTTTTCCCCACAGAAAAGCCGTCCATGTGGGAGCTCAGCGAGGACCAGTGCCGCTGCGGCTGCAATATTGAGGGTCTCAGCGCCGTTATGAGCCTGTCCGCCGCCTCGGGAGATACCGGAGAGCTCAGGAGCGTAGAGCTTCTGAGCAGCGTGCAGCGCCGGGCCAGTCTGGAGCTGAGCTTTGAGCCGGTGCTGGCCGAGCTGAGGCATTGGGAGGACCATCCGGCCTATTGGCGTCTGGGCCTCACCGCCCGGCAGGAAGGCCAGGCTCTGCTGCTGCAGCGTCTGAGCAAGGGCAGCGGCAAAGAGCTCTGGCTCTGCCTCATGTGCAGCGAGAATGTGGAGTATCAGGCGGATGAAAGGGGCGGACTGGGCTCTCTGTCCCGGCCCTTTGTAAAAGCCCGGGTCCGGCTGTCTCTGGAGCCGGGGAAGAGCTGCCGGCTGCTTTTTGCCCTGTGCGTCGGCGTGTCACGGCAGGAGGCTTTGGCCGCCGCCCAGCGCATCCTGTACGGGGAGAAGCTCCTCCAGGCCTCTATGGCCGGGGCCGCCGCCGTGCATCTGGGCATGAGCCCGGAGGAGCTGGGGGCCGCCATGGACATGGTCCTGCCCCTGTGGCAGAACAGGCTGTACAGGGCCGCCCCCCGGCGGGAGCTGTGGCGCTACGGGGTCTCCGGGGACCTGCCCATCATCTGCTGTGAGGGGGACAGCCCCGACAGTGAAAAACTGCTGCGCCGCTTCTGTCTTCTGAAAAGCTGCGGCTTGAACGCAGACCTGATATATCTCTCGGACCAGCAGGGGGAATACCAGCAGCCCCTGCTGGGACGTGTGCTCTCCGTACTCTCCCCGGTGGGCCTGGAGGCCCTTGTGGGCAGTCCGGGGGGCGTACACCTGCTGCCCGGCTCCGCCCGCTCCCTGGTGGAGAGCCGCTGCGCCGTGATGTTCGGGGAGAGGCGCCGGCTGCCCCGGCCCCTGTCCGTTCCCAGCCTCGGCGCAGCCAGGTCCGCCTTCTGCCTGCCCAAGTACAGCTGGACGGAACAGGGCTTTGAATTCCAGGTGGACGGCAGTCTGCCCCCGACGGCCTGGCAGCACATGCTCACCAACGGCTCTCTGTCCTATATCGCCTCCGACAGCGGCATAGGCAACATGTGGCTGGAAAATGCCCGGGAGATGCGGGTGGACCGCCCTGCCGGCAAGCTCTCGGCGGTGGCGGGCTCCGAGTTCGTCTGTCTTGAATACAAGGGCCGGCCGGTGAGTCTTTTCGCCGCCAACGACTCCTTCCCCTGCCGGGTGTCCTACGCCCCCGGCTATGGGGTCTGGGAGAAGCGGCTGGGCCAGCAAAAGATAAGGACGACTGTTTTCATACCCCAGGGCATAGATGCCCGCATCCTCCTTATAGAGGGTGCGGAGGGCCTGCGCCTCCGCTGGGGCATGGAGCTGTGCCTGGGCTCCGGGGACCCCTCCGGCGTCAGGGGCAGTGTGAAAGAGGGCCTCGCCCGATTTGAAAACCCTGAGGCGTATTTCCCCGACAGGGAATTTCTGGCGGCCTTTTCCGGCAGGGCGGATATCTCCGTGGAGCACTGTCCGGCGGCCCTGAGCCTCAGCGGGACATGCGGCGGCAAAAGCCTGCTGGTCTGCGGCTTCTGCGGCGAGGAAAAGCTGAGGGAGCTGCTCTCCCCCGCTGCGGCCCTCCCTCTGCTCGCCCGGGTCTGCGCCCGCTGGGAGGACCTGCTGGGCCGCTTTTCCCTCCGCTCCTCTTCCTCTCCCCTTGACAGGTATATGAGCCGCTGGGCGGTGTATCAATGCGTGGCCTGCCGCCTGGAGGGGCGGGGCAGTCTGTATCAGAGCGGCGGAGCTCTGGGCTTCAGGGACCAGCTGCAGGACAGCGTCAATCTTTTGCTCATCGACCCGGCCTATGCCCGGGAGCAGATACTTCTCTGCTGCCGCCACCAGTATCTGGAGGGAGACGTGATGCACTGGTGGCACCCCCATCCCCAGGGGGACAAGGGGGTGCGCAGCCGCTGCAGCGACGATCTGCTGTGGCTGGTGTGGGCTCTCTGCCGCTATACCGAGGCCACCGGAGATTACGCCCTGTGCCATGTGGAAGTGCCTTATCTGGCCTCTCCGCCTCTCTCCTCCCAGGAGAAGGACAGGTACGAGACGCCGGAAAGCGCCTCCCCGGCGCCGGTGCTGCTCCACGCAAAGGCGGCTCTGGAGTGCTGCATACGTCGGGGCTTCGGCCCCCACGGCCTGCCCCGTATGCTGGGGGGCGACTGGAACGACGCTTTGGACGCCGTGGAGGGGGAGAGCGTGTGGCTGGGCTGGTTTTTCTCCCACTGCGCGCTGAGCTTTGCCGCCCTGCTGGAAAAGCTGGGGGCGGAGGGCGCCCAGCGCTACCGGGCCGGAGCCCGGCAGATAGGTCTGGCCGCCGAGGGCTCCTGGAACGGCCGCTGGTATGACCGGGCCTACTATCCCGACGGGGAGGCCCTGGGCGGCGAAGACAGGATAGATTCCCTGTCCCAGAGCTGGGCGGCTCTCAGCCCCTACGCCTCGCCACTCCATGTTGAAAAGGCGCTGGACGCCGCTCTGGACCGGCTCATAGACCGGGAGAACAAGCTTGTCCGTCTCTTCGACCCGCCCTATTCCAGCCGGGAGCGGCGCTGTGGATATATCAGCGGCTACGGGGAGGGTTTCCGTGAAAACGGCGGCCAGTACACCCACGGGGCCGTGTGGCTGGCTCTGGCGGCTCTGCGCCGGGGCCGGGCGGACCGGGGCTATGAGATACTGCAATATCTCCTCCCCGAAAACCACGAGCTGAAACGCTATGGGGCGGAGCCCTTCGTGCTCCCTGCCGACGTATATACCGCCCCGGACCGCCGGGGGGAGGCGGGCTGGACCTGGTATACCGGCTCCGCCGGCTGGTATTTCCGGGTGGTGACGGAGGAGCTGCTGGGGCTGAAGCTCCGGGAGGGCAAGCTCTATATAGAGCCGAACCTGCCCTCTGCCCTGCCCTCCTATTCCGTCACCTGGATAGACCGCCAGTCCCACCTCCACCGCATCGACTGCGACCGGGGCCGGCTATATGTGGACGGGGACCCCTATCTGGGCCGGGGCATAGGCTGAGCGCCGGCGGCAGATTTACAAAAAAGCTACCATTTTATCCCTCCCGGTGTTATAATCAATAAAAGCTCAAAAAGGGCGGTTTTGCCTGGAGACAGGACAGCCGGGCAATGCCGCCCCCTACATAACAGATAGCAGGAGGTGTCCCATGGAATACTCAAGAAAAGAGCTGCTGCCCGGCATATTTCTCACCCATCTGCGCAGCGATAAATTCAAAACCGCATGTATAAGTCTGAACCTGCTCACTCAGCTGAGCCGTGAGACCGCCTCCATGAACGCCCTCATCCCCTATGTGCTGCGCCGGGGCACCACCCGCTACGGGGATATGGAGGCCCTCAGCCGCCGCATGGACGAGCTCTACGGCACGGCCATAGAGCCGGTGGTGCGCCGCATCGGCGAGATACAGTGCATCGGCTTTTACGGCAGCGTCCCGGAGGAGGCCTATCTCCCCTCGGGGGAAAAGCTGCTGCCCCAGGCCATAGGGCTGATGGCGGAAATGCTCCTGGCCCCCAACACCCGGGGCGGGCTGCTGCTGGCGGCCTATGTGGACAGCGAGAAGGAGAAGCTGCTCCAGCGCATCCGCAGCCGCATCAACGATAAGCGCAGCTACTCACTCAGCCGCTGCATAGAGGAGATGTGCTGCTTTGAGGACTTTGCCGTCAGCCGCCTGGGCAGCGAGGAGGAGGCGGAGAACATCAATTACAAAAAGCTCAGCCGCCATTACCGCAGCCTGCTGCAAAGCTGTCCCGTGGAGTTGTTCTACTGCGGCAGGGCCTCTTTCAAAGAGGTGTCCGCCGCTTTCAAGGACGCTCTGGCCGCCATGCCCAGAGGGGAGATAGACTATGAGCTGGGCACCGACATCCGCATGAACTCCATAGAGGCCCAGCCCCGCTATGTGGAGGAAAAGCTGGATGTGGGCCAGGGCAAGCTGGTGCTGGGCTTTCGTCTGGGGGAGTGCATGGAGGAGCCCAACGTGGCCGCCATCCATGTCTTCAACGGCATCTACGGCAGCGGCAGCACCTCCAAGCTCTTTATGAACGTGCGGGAAAAGCTGAGCCTTTGCTATTACGCCAGCTCCATAGCCTATATCCACAAGGGCCTGCTGCTGGTGGCCTCCGGCATAGACTTCGACAAATTTGAAGCCGCCAAAGACGAGATATTCGCCCAGCTGGAGGCGGTGAAGCGGGGGGAGATAAGCGACGAGGAGCTCAACTCCGCCAAACGCTGCGTGGCCTCGGACCTGCGTTCCCTCACAGACAGCCAGGGCGAGCTGGAGGGCTTCTACCTCTCCCAGACCCTGGACGGGCTGGACTACGGCCCCATGGAGCTGGCGGAGCTGGTAGAGGAAGTCACAAAAGAGGAGGTCGTCTCCATTGCCCAGAGCGTGGAGTGCGACATGATATATTTCCTCCGGGGCACGGAGGAAGCGGAAACGGAAGAGGAGGCGTCGGAGGATGGACAGGCGTGAATACCCCAATATAGGCGAAACGCTGTACAGCGCGGTATTGCCCAACGGGCTGAGACTGAACGTGGTGCCAAAGGCCGGCTTCTCCACCCGCTACGCCGCCTTTGCGGCAAACTACGGCGGCGCTCACCGCCGCTTCCGGCTGTACGGGGATATCATAGACAGCCCCGCCGGTGTGGCCCATTTCCTGGAGCACAAGATGTTCGACCTCCCCAATGGGGACAATGCCCTGAACATCCTCTCCGCCAACGGAGCCGACCCCAACGCCTTTACCTCCAGCGGCATGACCTGCTATTACTTCAGCTGCACCCAGGGCTTTGAGGAAAATCTGCGCATGCTGCTCCATTTCGTCTCCACCCCCTATTTCACGGCAGAGACCGTCAGTAAGGAGCAGGGCATCATCGGCCAGGAGATACGCATGGGGGAGGACAGTCCCGACAGCCGGGTATACTACAACCTTATGGAGAGCCTCTACCGCTGCCACCCGGTGAGGGACCGGGTGGCCGGCAGTCTGGAGAGCATAGCCCGGATAAGCCATGAGACTCTCTACGCCTGCCACAGGGCCTTTTATGCCCCGTCCAACATGGCCCTCTGCGTGGAGGGCGATGTGGACGCAGAGGCCATAGAGCGCATTGCCCTGGAGGTGCTGGGCAGCGAGTCTGCCCCGGTGCCCCAGGTGGACTTCGGCCCGGAGGAATCTCCCTTTCCCTGCGTGAAGCTGCGCCGGGAAGTGATGGAGGTCTCCGCCCCTCTGTTCCTCATCGGTGCAAAGCTCTCCGTGGAAAAGTCCGGGGAGGCCGCCATGCGCCAGCGGCTGGTGGCCCGTCTGGCCCTGCGCATACTCTGCGGCGCTTCATCCTCCTTTTACTCCCGGCTCTATGCCCAGGGCATACTGAACCGGAACTTCGACTATGACCTGGACTTCTCCGCCGGCACCGGCACCCTCATTCTGGGCGGGGAGAGCCCCCGGCCGGAGCAGGTGCTCCGGGAGCTGGAGCAGGAGGTGGAGCAAGTCCGCCTCCACGGTCTGGACGAGAGTGCCTTCCTGCGGGCAAAGCGTTCCACTCTGGGCTCCACCCTCCGGGCTCTGGAGGACTTTGAAAATGTCTGCGTCTCCCTGGCCTCCGGTCTTTTCGACGGCTACTGCGCCTTTGACAGCATGCCTGTGCTGGGCAGCATCAGCCTCCGGGAGTGCGAGAGCTTTCTGACCGAGAACCTGGGGCCGGAGCGGCTGGCCCTGTCCATAATAGAATCCAAGGCGGTGTGACATGTTTCCAATCCTTATACAGACCATCCAGCGAAATTCCGCCATCACCTTCCCCATGCTGGGGGACCTGACCATAAATCCCCCGGCATACTTCACGGTCTTCGGCAAGAACATCTATTTCTACGGCGTCATCATCGGCCTGGGCTTCATTCTGGGTATGCTCTACTGCGCCAGAAGGAGCCGGGACTTCGGGCTGAAGCCCGACGACGTGTATGATCTGATGATCTTCCTCATCCCCTTTTCCATCATCGGCGCCCGGCTCTACTACGTTATATTCGAGCTGGACTATTACATCCAGCACCCGGAGCACATATTCTCCACCCGGGAGGGGGGCCTGGCCATCTACGGGGGGATCATTGCCGGAGCCCTGGTGGTGTACTTCGTGTGCCGGAAGAAAAAGGTGCCGGTGCCGGCTTTCCTGGACCTGGTGGTCTTCGGCCTGCTGATAGGCCAGATAGTTGGCCGCTGGGGCAACTTCATGAACCGGGAGGCCTTCGGCGCCGAGACGGACATATTCTGCCGCATGGGCCTCATCGCCCCGGACGGCAGCACCATATACGTCCACCCCACTTTCCTGTACGAGAGCCTGTGGAATCTGGGTGTACTTATTTTCCTGATAGTGTTCACCAGGAAGGGCAAGCGCCGTTACGACGGCCAGTGTCTGCTGCTGTATTTCCTGCTCTACGGTCTGGGCCGGGCCTGGATAGAGGGCCTGCGCACCGACAGCCTCTATATCGGCGACACAGGCATCCGGGTCTCCCAGGCCCTGTCCCTGGCTCTGGTCCTGGTGTCTCTGGTCATACTCATCATCCAGAGCCGCCGCCCCCATCCCCCGGAGAAGCTGTTTGTAAACCAGGTCCGCTCCAGGGAAGAGGCGGCAGCAGCAGAGGCGGCCGCAGCGGATAAAGAAGAAAAAGAAATCCAATCATAAACGGAGGTAAAAATAATGGCAGATTACAAAGACATCATCACCGGCACCATCTCCAATATCGTGGGCAAGGTGAAGGAAGCGGCGGAGAGCCCCAGCGTGCAGCAGGCCGTAGGCAAGGTGAAAGAGGCCGCCGGGGACACCGTCAGCAAGGTGAAGGAGGCCGCCGAGGGCAGCACCGTCAAAGAGGTCTATGAGCAGGGCGCTTCCCGGGTCAAGTCCTATGGGCGCATCGCAAAGCTCAGTCTCCAGGTCAACGGTGAGTACGAGGAACTGCGCCGGGTGTATACCGAGATAGGCAAGCTGTGCTATGACCGGCACAAGGATGCGCCGGAGGAGTTGTTTGCCCCTCTCTTCTCCCAGGTGGAGGAGATAGGCTCCCGCATTAAAAGCATGGAAGATGAGATAGAGGCCGTAAAGGTCGAAGTCTCCGGCGCCGGTGACGATGGAGACATCACCGTGGAAGTCGTGGCCGAGCCCGTGGACGAGGCGGCGGAGAGAGCCGCCGAGTACAGAGCCGCCGCCGAGGATTTCCAGGCCGTGGTGGACGCCGAGACCGACGGGGAAAACAAGGACTGACGCACCACGGAGCCCGGCCGGACCGGGCGTGGCCGGGGCGGGTCCTGCCGTGCGCAGGGGCTGGACCTTCCCTTATAGAAAAATGAGGAGCCCGTATAAATACGGGCTCCTCATTTTTCTGTTCAAAGCCGCTTCCACAGCCGTATCACGCCTCTGTCGTTGAGCTGCTGTACCGTGACCAGGATTATGGGGAAGCTGAGCATGCCCCACACCCCCCATACCTGCCAGCCCACATACACTGCCAGCAGGGAGGCCAGGGCGTCCAGGCCTATCTGGTCCCCCATGAGCTTTGCCTGTAAACAGTTGCGCACCAGGTTTATCACCATCCAGCTCACCAGCAGGCCGATGCCCAGCCGGGTGTTGCCCAGGAGCAGGGAATATATGGCCCAGGGCACAAGGACCACCCCGGTGCCGAACACCGGCAGAGCGTCGATGGCGGCGGTGACGGCAGCCAGGGCCACGGGGCTTTTCACTCTCAGCACCAGGAAGGCCAGCACCAGCTGGAAGAAGGTCAGCATTATCAGCAGCGCCTGGGCCCTGAGAAAGCCTATGAAGCTGCCCTTCATATCCTCCCTCAGTCCCTCCAGCCGGTTTTTCAGGCCCGACGGCAGCTGAGCCAGGATAAAGGCCGTAGTCCGGGGATAGCTGGCCGAGATAAAATAAGTGCCGATACCGGCGGTGACAATGAACAGCAGAATGTGGGGGCTGGCCTGGGCCATGGCCCCCAGGGCGTCCAGCGCCCACTGGGACAGCAGCAGCGGCAGGCCGTAAAGTCCCTCCCACAGGGTGTCAATGGCCGTCTCCAGATACTCTGTCACGCCCTCCGGGGCGGCGTCTATATATACGAATATCTGCCCCTGCAGCCGTTCCAGAGCGTCGCCCACGCTGAGCATCAGCGCCGGGGCCTGCTTTGCGAAATCCGTCACCGAGTTGATGGCCCAAATGCTCATCCTCACCACGCCCCAGCTGAGAAGCCCCAGCACCGCCAGTGTCAGCACCGCCGCCGCGGGGGAACGCCGCCAGCCGTGGCGCAGCAGGAAGCCCATAGGTATCTCCAGCAGCGCCGCCACAGCATAGGCCAGGATGAACGGGGCCGTCCAGGGCAGCAGATATTTTGCTCCCAGCCAGAGGGCCCCCACCGCCCCGGCGGCGTAGGCCAGAACGGTAAAATATTTAAGTACTTTTTGCTGCATCTCTCCACCTGCCTGACTGAACATCTACAAAGAGTTTTCGCCAATTCGGTGGAAAATTATTCCTCGGCACCCAGAAGCCGCCCCAAGTATATAATGGTGTAGGCAAAGCGTCAGGCTTTGTCCCTTGCCGCTATTGCGGCGCTGGAGGAATGTTACCATGCTTATCGTGCAGAAATTTGGCGGCAGCTCCCTCGCCGATATTGAAAGACTGCGCCGGGCCGCCGAGATATGCCGGCAGGCCCGGTGCCGGGAGCATGATGTGGTCCTTGTGGTCTCCGCCATGGGAGATACCACGGACCGGCTTATAGATATGGCCCAGAGGATAAGTCCCCGCCCCTCCAGGCGGGAGCTGGACGCACTAATGAGCACCGGGGAGCAGCAGTCCGCCGCTCTCATGGCCATCATGCTGGAGAGCCTTGGCATAAAGGCCCAGTCCCTCACCGGCTGGCAGGCGGGCATACTCACCGAGGATAAACAGGGGGGCGCCGATATCCGGATGGTGGCCCCCGGCCGTATACAGGCCGCGCTCAGCCGGGGGCTGGTGCCGGTGGTGGCCGGCTTTCAGGGTTTCAGCTCCCAGGGCGAGATAAGCACCCTGGGCAGGGGCGGTTCCGATACCACCGCCGTGGCCCTGGCGGCGGCCCTGGAGGCGGACAGCTGCCGGATATACACCGATGTGGACGGCATATACACCGCAGACCCCCGCCTGATAGGCAGCGCCGTCAAGCTGGAGCGGATAGATTTCCGGGATATGCTCTCCCTCGCCCGCAGCGGCTCCCAGGTGCTCCATTCAAAATCCGTGGAACTGGCTCTGGCCAACGAAATGGACATACAGCTCCTGCCTGCGTTTCAGGAGGGGAAGGGCTCCCTGGTCTGCCGCATGAAAGACTCGGAGCGGCCGGTCTATGCGGGGGTCACCCGCAGCCTTGAGCGCAGCGAGCTGAGCCTTGCCGGGAAGGGGGCGGACGCTTCGGCGCTCTCCTCCATGGTCATCCTGCTGTCCAAGGCCGGGATAGCCGTGACCGACGGCAGGCTCTCAGAGGGCTGCGCCGCAGTAAAAGTCGCCCCGGCGCAGCTGGAGGATGCCATGGTCCTGGTCCACGACAAAATGCTCCTGGGCCTTCTGACCCCGACAAAATGAAAAGCGGGCTCAAAGGGCCCTGATTTTTTCCGGACGGAGGATGCGGGCTGAGGCCATCATCCTCCGTCTGTGCTCTCTCCCCCTGCTCCGGGACGCAGCCGGCGGCGCCGGGCTGCCTTCTCCCGCCTCCCGCCGCCTCCGGGCGCGGAAAAAGGCCCCGGCTCGCAGGAGGAGCCGGGGCCCTTGTTTGTCTATGAGCTTTTCTCTTCTATTCCTCAATGACCACCCGGTTGCCCCGGACGGAGAGTTTTCCCTGGCAGTAGAGGGCCACGGACTGGGGCAGTATCTTCCACTCCCCCTCCTCCAGCACCCGGCGGCGGAGAGTATCCGGGTCGTCGTTGGGCTTGACTTCAATGGCCTTCTGCATTATTACGCCCCCCACCCGGCCGTCGGAGTCGGCGAAATAGGCGGTGGCCCCGGTCATCTTCACGCCCCGCTCCAGGGCGGCCAGCTGGATGTCCCCCTCCACATCCTCGAAGGCGGGGTACATGGCGGGATAGGTTCCGATGATGCGGTTTTTGAACTGATAGGGTATTACCCCCAGGGGCAGCTCATAGCCCGCCAGTATCACCAGCTCTATGTCCATATCCCTCAGCTTGTTGGCCACGGCCATGCTGTGGCTGGTGATGTTTGGAAACAGCTCCGGGTCCACCACATAGGCAGGCACACCGGCGCTGAGGGAACGTTTCATGGCGTAAGCGTCCCTCCGTGACGATATCACCGCAACAAGTTCAAAATCCGGTATCTCCTGAAAATACATGGAGTCCAGGATAGCCTGGAGCTCCGCTCCCTCCCCGGACACCAATGCCGCCGCTCTGACCATATCTCTCTCCACTCTTGTCTAATAGAAAAAATCAAGTTATAATATCTACATTAAAATTTCTACATTAAAATTGCCATGGGCCTAATCCCGGTTTTACAACTGGTTGACATATTATCCAGTGTATTATACTGTATTCGGTGCAAATGGTCAAGAAGCAGGAGGCATACTTATGACAGAAATTTATGTAATTCGCCACGTCCAGGCGGAGGGCAACCTCTACCGAATGTGCCAGGGCCACTGGGACGGGGACGTTACCCCCGTGGGCGTGGAGCAGCGGGATGCGCTGGCGGAGCGTTTTAAAGACATCCATGTGGACGCCATATATTCCAGCGACCTGTACAGAGCCCGCTTTACCGCCACGGCCATCACCAAGTATCACCCCCTGCCCATAAACACCGACAGGCGCTTCCGGGAGATAGACCTGGGTCCCTGGGAGACCATGTATTTCGGCAATCTCCGCCGTGAGTATGAGGAGGATTTCCGCAAATTCATTTTTGACCAGCCCCATTTTGAGCTGGACGGGGCGGAGACCTACGCCCAGGTGGGGGACCGGGCCTATGCGGCTCTGCTGGAAACGGTGCAAAAGCACCCGGACCAGACCCTGGTCATCACCGCCCACGGCATCACCATCCGCTGCATGCTCAGCCGGGTGGGAGGCTTTGACATTGCCGACACGGAGCGCCTGCCCCTGTTCATGAACACCGGGGTGGCAAAGCTCCGCTGGGATAAGGGCAGCTTTACCATAGATTACCTCAACGACTGCAGCCACCTGTCTCCCCAGCTCCAACGGGGCATGAAGGGGCCTGACCTGCGCCATGAGTATATAGATCCCGCTGCGGAGTCGGCGTATTACAAGAGCTGCTATGAGCAGGCCTGGCTGGCCTCCCACGGGGAGCTGAAAAATTTCAACGCCGAGACCTATCTGGGCTGCGCCCTGGAGCACTATCTGGAGGACCCGGAGGCAGTGTCCCGCCTCTACTATGAGGATGAGAGTGCCGGGCTGCTGGACCTGGACACCCGGCGGGGGGCCCATGCCGGCTACGGCTGGATAAGCCTCATCTACCTTGAGCCGGAGTTTCGCCATATCGGCTGCGGCATCCAGCTTTTGTCCCGGGCCATGCTGAAATACTCCCGCCTGGGCAGAAAGTCCCTGCGTCTGCACGTGACGGAGGAGAACTGCGACGCCATAAATTTCTATAAGCGCTGGGGCTTTGAAGTCCTGGGTCGGGAGCCGGGCAGCAGCGGCTGTCTGCTGCTGATGGAGAAGAAGCTGGTGAGCCATGAGCATGCGTGAATCTTCGGCGTGCATACAGTGGCTGGACTTTGAGCCTGGCCGCAGGATACTGGTCATCTCCGATATCCATGGCAATCTGGAATATCTGAACGGGGTGCTGGCCCTGGCGGCCTACTCCCCGGAGGACGAGCTGATCATCGACGGGGACTTTCTGGAAAAGGGCCCCGCCTGTCTGGCCACACTGCGCCGCATCATGTCCCTGTCCCGGCAGGGCAGGGTCCACCCGGTGCGCGGCAACTGTGACGGCTGGCACACCATATTTGACAACGACGAGAGGAAGAACCGGCATCTGCTGGAGTATCTGCGCTGGAAGGGCAACGGCTTTCTCTGGGAGCTGTTCTCCTCTCTGGGTGTGGATATAAGGGAGATAGACCGTCTGGAGCCCTATATCCCCTTTCTCCACCGCTACGATGAGGAGTTCGACTTTATCCGCTCCCTGCCCGACGGCATCGACAGCGAGAACTTCACCTTCGTCCACGCCGGCAGGTCCCCCGACAAGCCCCTTCAAGCCCACAGCAGGGACGAGCTCAACCGCATAGACCGCTTTATGGACCGGGGGGACAGCTTCGACAAATGGACTGTGGTTGGCCACTACCCGGTGGTGCTCTATGGGGAGGACAAGGTCTGCGCCAACCCCATCATAGAGCGTCGGCGGAAGATAATCTCCATCGACGGCGGCTGCATCCTGAAGGACGACGGGCAGCTCAACGCCCTGATAATCCCCCACAAGGACAGCGAGGACTTCTCCTTTGCCGCCTATGACCGCTTCCCGGAGCGCCGGGTGCTGGAAGACCAGGCGGGCGGTTCCCGCTCCTACTATATCCGCTGGGGAGACAGTCAGGTGCAGGTGCTGGAAAGGGGCGAGGAGTTCTCCCGCTGCCGCCATGTGCGCACCGGCTATGAGATGGACATCCTCACAAAATACCTTTTTACCCAAGAAGAGATAACCGGCTGCAACGACTGCACCGACTACGTGCTGCCCCTGAAGGCGGGGGATACCGTCCGGGTGGTGGAGACCAGTTCCCGGGGCTATTTTGTCAAGCACAAGGGCGTCTCCGGCTGGTACTTTGGAGAACTGGAATGATGAAAGACTACGACAGTTTTGATACCCTGGCCTTTCTCCCCGTATCCAGGGAGGACATGGAGAGCAGAGGCTGGTGGTGGTACGATTTTCTTATAGTCACCGGGGACGCCTATGTGGATCACCCCAGCTTCGGTCCCACGGTGATAGCCCGGGTGCTGGAGGCGGAGGGCTTTCGGGTGGCTATCCTGGCTCAGCCGGACTGGCACAGCGCCGAAGCCTTCAAGGCCATGGGCCGCCCCCGCCTGGGGGTGATGATAGGCTCCGGGAACCTGGACTCCATGGTGGCCCACTACACCGCCGCAAAGAAGCGGCGCAGCGAGGACTTCTACTCCCCCGGCAAAAAGGCGGGGCTGCGCCCGGACCGGGCGGTGATAGTCTACGCCAACCGGGCCCGGGAGGCCTTCCCCGACCTGCCCATAATCATCGGCGGCCTGGAGGCCTCCCTCCGCCGCTTTGCCCACTACGACTACTGGGAGGACAAGGTGCGCCGCAGCGCCCTGGTGGACGCCGGGGCGGACCTGCTGGTCTACGGCATGGGGGAATACGCCAGCGCAGAGATAGCAAAGAGGCTTAAAAAGAAGCAGCCTGTCTCCTCCATGACCGACATCCGGGGCACCGCCTTCATGGCTTCGGACCCCTCGGAATGCAAGTTCGACAGTGTCACCGTCCCCTCCTTTGAGGCGGTGAGCAGCAGCATGGAGGACTATGCCAATGCCACCCGGGTGGAGTATGAAGAGCACGACCCGGTGCGGGGCAGGGCCATCATCCAGCAGCACGACAGGCGCTTTCTGATAGTCAATCCCCCTGCCATGCCCCTGTCCACCCAGGAGCTGGACCGGGTGGCGGAACTGCCATATACCCGGCAGTATCACCCCATGTACGAGGCCCTGGGGGGCGTACCCGCCATAGAGGAAGTGAAGTTCTCCGTCATCCACAACCGGGGCTGCTTCGGCGGCTGCAACTTCTGCGCCCTGGCCTTCCACCAGGGGCGCATGGTCACATCCCGCAGCCACGAGAGCATCATAAGGGAAGTGACGGCTCTGACCAAGCTCCCCGACTTCAAGGGCTATATCAACGACGTGGGCGGGCCCTCGGCAAACTTCCGCCATCCCTCCTGCAAAAAGCAGCTGAAATACGGCATGTGCCCGGACAAGCGCTGCCTGGCCCCCACGCCCTGCAAGAACCTGGACGCCGACCACAGCGACTATCTGAGCCTGCTGAGAAAGCTGCGGGCCATTCCCGGGATAAAGAAGGTCTTCGTCCGCAGCGGCATCCGCTACGACTACATGCTGGAGGATGACAACCAGGCCTTTTTCTCCGAGCTGGTGAAGTACCACATCTCCGGCCAGCTGAAGGTGGCCCCGGAGCACTGCATCGACTCGGTGCTGGACTACATGGGCAAGCCCCATATAGAAGTGTACGAGAAGTTCATGGAGCAGTACCGCCGCCTCAACGACCGTTACAGCAAGGAGCAGTATGTGGTGCCCTATCTCATGAGCTCCCACCCGGGCAGCACTCTCCAGGACGCCGTGGCTCTGGCGGAGTATCTCAACCGCCGGGGCCGCCAGCCGGAGCAGGTGCAGGACTTCTACCCCACCCCCGGCACCATATCCACCTGCATGTACTATACGGGCATAGACCCCATGACCATGAAAAAGGTCTACGTGGCCAAAACTCCCCATGAGAAGGCCATGCAGAGGGCTCTTCTCCAGTGGAAGCGGCCGGACAAGCGCAGGCTGGTGATAGAGGCCCTGAAGGAGGCCGGCCGGGAAGACCTTATAGGCTACGGCCCGGAGTGCCTGGTGCGCCCAGACAGGGCTCCGGGCGCTCCGTCGGGGAAGCCCGGCGCGAAGGCCGCTCCCCGGCCGAAGGACAAGACCGCCGGGGCGGAAGCCAAAAAGCCGGTGAGCAAAAAGGGCTGGGCCAAGGCCAAGCCCAAGAAAAACGCCAGGCCGGGAGGTAAAAAGCGCAGATGAAATACGCCGCCTTGTATCTCATGTGGCTCTGTTTCATGAGCCTTATATGTATGCTGGCCATGGGCCTGGACAAGCTGAAAGCCAGGCAGGGGGCCCGGCGCATCCCGGAGTACCGGCTCTTTCTTCTGGCCCTGCTGGGCGGCGGTCCCGGCGGCTGGCTGGGGATGTACGCCTTTCGCCACAAGACAAAGCATATGAAGTTCGTCATAGGCTTTCCCATAATTGCCGCGGTGCAGGTGCTGGCTGCCCTGTACCTGCTGAAGACAGGAGGCTGAAAAATGAAGTACAAACAGCTGATAGACCGGATGACTCTGGAGGAGAAGGCATCCCTCTGCTCCGGGGCCGACTTCTGGCACACCAAAAGCATAGAGCGCCTGGGCATCCCCAATATGATGCTCACCGACGGCCCCCACGGGCTCAGGAAGCAGACCGACAAAGCCGACCATCTGGGGCTCAACGGCAGTCTGCCCGCCACCTGTTTCCCCACGGCCTCCGCCCTGGCCTGCAGCTGGGACCCGGAGCTGCTGGAAGAAGTGGGAGAGTGCATAGGCAAGGAAGCCGCCGGGGAGGACGTGAGCGTGGTACTGGGCCCGGGCCTGAATATAAAGCGTGACCCCCTCTGCGGCCGGAACTTTGAATACTTCTCCGAGGACCCCTATCTAGCGGGGAAACTGGCGGCGGCCATGGTCCGGGGCATACAGTCCCAGGGCGTCTCCGCCTGCGTCAAGCACTATGCGGTGAACAGCCAGGAGACCGGGCGCATGGGAATGGACGAGGTGGTGGATGAGCGGGCTCTCAGGGAGATATATCTGGAGGGCTTCCGCTACGCCGTCACGGAGGGCAGGCCCGGCTGCCTCATGAGCTCCTATAACCGGGTCAACGGGGACTTTGCCAACGAGAACATGCACCTGCTCCGGGATATCCTGCGCAATGAATGGGGCTATGAGGGCATGGTCGTCACCGACTGGGGCGGCAACAACGACCGGGTAGCCGCCGTGAAAGCCGGATGCAGCCTGGAGATGCCCGCCTCCGGCGGCCTCACCGACGCCGAGATCGTACAGGCGGTCAGGAGCGGAGAGCTGGAAGAGAGCCTTCTGGACGAGGCGGTGGAGAGATATCTGGAGCTGCTCTTCGCCACCCGCCCCGCTCTGGGCAAGGGCAAGCGCTTCAACTATTCCATCCACCACCAGACAGCCCGGAAGGCTGCGGCCCGCTCTGCGGTGCTGCTGAAAAACGAGGGCCATATCCTGCCCCTGAAAAAGGGCCTGCCCATAGCCGTCATCGGCGATTTTGCCGCCCTGCCCAGATATCAGGGGGCGGGCAGTTCCCTGATAAATCCCATCCGGGTGGACTGCGCCCTGGACGCCCTGAAAGAGAGCGGCCTGGACATAGTGGGCTATGCCCCGGGCTTCCTGCGTTCCGGGGGCAAAAGCGAAAAGCTGAAGATACAGGCTCTGGACCTGGCAGAGCAGGCAGAGGTCTGTCTGCTGTTTCTGGGTCTGGACGAGAGCCGGGAGACCGAGGGCGAGGACCGCAGCCATATGCGCCTGGCGGACAACCAGCTGGAACTGCTGGAGGCTCTGTATTCCGCCGGACACAGGATAGTGGTGGTGCTCTCCGCCGGGGCTCCCGTGGAGCTGGGCTGGGCGGATATGCCCAAGGCCATACTCATGGCCTACCTGGGCGGCCAGGCCGGAGGCGGCGCCATAGCCGATCTGGTCTCCGGCAAAGTCTCCCCCGGCGGCAGGCTGGCGGAGAGCTTCCCCCTGTGCTATTCCGACTGCCCCACCGCCAACTACTACCCGGGCCGGGAGCTGAGCGCGGAGCACCGGGAGAGCATATATGTGGGCTACCGCTACTACGACACGGCAAACCGCCCGGTGGCCTATCCCTTCGGCCACGGCCTCACATACTCCCGCTTTGAATATTCCGATCTGGAGATAAACGGCCGTGAGCTGTGCCTGCGGCTCAAAAACATCGGTGAGGTGAAAGCCGCCGAGGTGGTGCAGGTCTATGTCTCCGCACCGGACTGCCCGCTCTTTCACCCGGAAAAGGAGCTGAAAGCCTTTGCCAGGGTGGAGCTGGAGCCGGGGGAGGAGCGTTTCGTCCGGCTGAGTCTGGACGGGCACGCCTTTGCCCACTACAGCGTGGAGAAGGGCGCCTGGGTGGAATTCCCCGGCCTGTATAAGATACAGGTGGGGGCCTCTTCAAGAGATATACGCCTGAGAAAGTCTTATGTCATTGAAGGCGAAAAAGAGCCCCGGCAGGACGAAGCCTCCCTGCCCCACTACTGGCAGGGGAACATCCAGGCCGTGCCCCGGGAAGAGTTCCGGGAGCTGCTGGGCCGCCCGCTGCCGCCCCAGTTCCGGGATGAAAGCGCCCCCGCCGGCTATGAGGACAGCGTCAGCCTGGACCGCAGGAAGCCGGGGCTGGGCAGATTTATGTATTCCTCCCTGAACGCGGCCCGTAAAGGGCTCCATGCCGCCGGCAAGACTACCGCCGCCAACAATATCCGCTTCATAATGGACATGCCCTATAACAAGCTGCAGCGCATGAGCGGGGGCATAGTCAGCCGTGAGGCTCTGGACGGCTATCTGGAAATGCTCAACGGCCACATACTGAAAGGCGGAGCAAAGACCGTGAAGGCAATGAGGAAAAAATAAGGCGCCCGGCTTTTGGACAGGGCAAATGTAAAAGGGAGACCCCGCGGGGTCTCCCTTTTACATTTGCTTATACGTTATCGTCGGTGATGGCGTCGCTTCTGAAAAGCAGGGAAATGCACCACAGGGATGCCAGCCCCACCAGAGTATAGATCACACGGCTGACTGTTGCGGTCTGGCCGCCGAAGAGCCACGCCACCAGGTCAAAGCGAAACAGTCCCACGCTGCCCCAGTTGATGCCGCCTATAATGGCCAGTACCAGGGCTATTCGATCCATGATCATGAGCCTTACTCCTCTCAAATGGTTTCCCTTGTATTGTGTCCCAAAATAAAAAAAATATGCGTCCGGCAAAACTGGTGCTTTTCCGACTTTCTTCGCTCTTTACAAGTCCGGGGAAAAGTATTATCTTATACTCACAGCTTATCCAATTGGTCTTTCGTTTGGAAAGACCCGGCTCATATCTTTATCCCACAACCCTGTTTGGCGGACTGAGTTTTCAGTCCGCCCCTTTTTATTTTTCTTATGTAGATTTTTTCGCGCTTCTGGTTTATAATTGAAAAAAGATATTATGTAAATAGGATTATTTCCCGCCCCGGTCCGGCCGGGACGGCGGGGAGACAGGAGAAGCGGAATGAAGATATGCGTCATCAACGGTTCCCCCAGGGGGAAAAACAGCGTCACCCTGCAGACCATGCTGTATCTGGAGAAGCGTTTTCCCGCCCATGAGTTCGATTTTCTCAACGTGGGCGCCGGAATACAGAGCTTTGAACGGGACATGAGCGGGGCGGTGGAGGCCATACGCTCCGCCCGGCTGCTGCTTTTTTCCTATCCGGTGTATACCTTTCTTGTCCCCTCCCAGCTCCACCGCTTCATCGAGCTTATGAAGCGCAGCGGGGCGGACTTCCGGGATATCTATGTGAGCCAGCTGAGCACCTCCATGCACTTTTACGATATCACCGCCCATCGCTTCATCGAGGACAACTGCCACGACATGGGCATGCACGTGATCCACGGCCTGTCCGCGGGTATGGAGGACCTGCTGAGCCCCCAGGGCCAGCAGGATGCGGATAACTTTCTGCGTTACCTGGTCCACTGCGTGGAAAACGGGATATATGAGCCCGCTCCTCCCCTCCGTCCGACCCCTGCCGCCCCCTATGTCCAGAGCCTGGAGCCCGGGGTGAAAGAGGAGGGCTTTGACACCGTCATCGTCGGGGACCTGCGGGAGGGGGACGAGAGCCTCCGGGCCATGATAAAGGACTTCACCGCCCTCTATCCCTACAAGACCCGCTTTGTGAACATCGGGGATTTTGACTTCAAAGGCGGCTGCCTGGGCTGCTTCGGCTGCACCGCCTCGGGAAAATGCGTGTATAAGGATGGCTTCGACTCTCTGCTGAGAAACAGCATCCAGAACGCCGACGCCACGGTCTACGCCTTCACCATACGGGACCACAGCATGGGCAGCCGTTTCAAGATGTTTGACGACCGCCAGTTCTGCAACGGCCACCGCACCCTCACCGAGGGCAAAAGCGTGGCCTACATCGTAAATGGGGACTATCAGCAGGAGGAGAACCTGAGGACTCTCCTGGAGGCCAGAGCCCAGGTAGCCCACAATTTCTTGGCCGGGGTAGGCTGGGATCTGCCCAGCATGGAGGCGGCCGCAAAGCGCCTCAGCTACTCTCTGGAGCACAAATATGTCCAGCCCAGGAACTTTTACGGGGTGGGCGGCATGAAGATATTCCGTGACCTCATCTGGACCATGCGGGGGCTAATGAAAGCCGACCACCAGTTCTACAAGTCCAGGGGCCTCTATGACTTCCCCCAAAAGCGTCCCGGCCGCATGCTGGCCATGTGCCTGCTGGGCGCCATGATGCGCAGGTCCAAAAACAGCGCCAAAATGAAGGAGCGCTTCAACCGTGGGATGATGGCCCCCTATGAGAAGCTGTTGGAGCGGGTGCGCCCCACAAAATAAGCGCAAGGAACTTGTTCCCCTTTAAAGTCGTCTATTTCCCCATGGATGAAAAAAGATGTGCTGCGGAGGTGAAACCATGACCGTCTTTGCGCTGAAGCTGATCGCCCTGGCCTCCATGATAGTGGACCATACCGGCTATTTTCTGGGCAGCAATGCCTTGGTGAGCGGCGATGTCTACACATTGCTCCGCGCTGTAGGGCGCATTGCATTTCCCGTATACGCCTTTCTGCTGGTAAACGGCTTTCAGAAGACTTCCGATCGCCGGCGCTATCTCTCCCGGCTGATGCTCTTTGCCGTGCTGTCCCAGATACCCTTTACCCTTGTTTTCGCTTCGGAGAACTACCGCAGCGTCGTGCCCTCCGTATTCGGCCTCTCCTTTGGGTTTGAGCTGCTGCCCTACCTGATATTCATCCTTTTGACCCTGGCCGCCTACATACTGCTGGTCAAGGCGGATATCTCCGCGCTGTACCTGGCGCTGTTCCTGCTGGTGGGCGGGGTGCGGCTCCAGCTCTTCGGCTATTGGTTCCTGGACGGCTCCCTGAACATTTTCTATACGCTCAGTTTTTCCCTGGCCGCCATGGCCCTGCTGGACGACATAGTATACAGCGGCAAGCCTCTGATAAAGACCCTGGTGCCCGCTTTGTTTTTCACTTTGGCCCTGGTCCTGCTGGTGCCCAATTCGGACTATGGGTACAAGGGCTTTGCTCTCCTCATGGCCCTCTATCTCTGCCGTCCCTGGCGGGGAGCCCAGCTGGCGGTGATAGCCCTCTGGTGCTATATGGAGTACTGGAGTCCCGGTTCTCCCCAGGTGTTTCTGCTCTCATTGCTCTCCCTGCCGCCTATACTGCTGTACAACGGGAAAAAGGGCCCTTCCATGAAGCTGGCCTTTTATGCGGTGTATCCGCTGCATCTGCTGGCCCTGGGCGTAATAAACATGCTGATATGAATTTTTCCCGGAAATTTATTAAAAGTTGTTGACACAGGCCCCCTAATTATGGTATTATCTCCTAGCTGAATAGGGAACAGCCTTGCGGGTGTAGTTCAATGGTAGAACACCAGCCTTCCAAGCTGGATACGTGGGTTCGATTCCCATCACCCGCTCCACCTGTGAAGCTGCGGGTGCGCCTACAGCAGATATGCGCCAATAGCTCAGCAGGATAGAGCAACTGCCTTCTAAGCAGTAGGTCGGGGGTTCGAATCCCTCTTGGCGTGCCAAATTAAAAATATGGTGGGATTAGCTCAGTTGGTAGAGCACCGGATTGTGGTTCCGGGTGTCGTGGGTTCGAGCCCCATATCCCACCCCATATAAAATATAATCAGAGGCCGGCTGAGCCGGTCTCGGT
>DVHY01000176.1 GCA_018711755.1 Candidatus Limivicinus faecipullorum
AAAGCAGTTCCTCCCTAAGTTTCAGCATTTGTTCACGTCTACTGTAGGTATCAATGTCCATTACCACCAAATCTCCCTCTCCGTTTTTAGTGAGGAAGACGGGCTGGGCAGTTTTCCTGCACATATCCGCTATTTCGTTATAGTTCTGGCGTATTGCCGCAGACGGACGTATATTCATATCAGCACCTCATATAGCATTATTTCATATATATTATACTCATATTTTGCTATATAGTCAACTGCCAACACTGAGGAAATGTGTCTCACCGTGAGACACATTTCTCCGGCTCTTTAACCACTGTGCCAATAGCCAGCTCCGGCAGCTGCTGTTCTATCCCGGATATCAATTCCCTGGCGGTCTTGCTTATGCAGTCCAGGGAAGACTTCAGTTCCTCCAGCTCCTTTCCGCTGCTCCAGGACGTTATATACCCAAAGGAATAGTCCGAGGTATCTATACCGAAATGCTGACACACCACATAGGCTATGCTTTCCGCCTCCACCTCACGGCTGCGCCGGTCCTTAACCGGCGCAGCTTTTACTTTGCCATTCTCCACAGGCAGGGCGTGGAGCTTTGCGTGGGCAGTCTCATGTATCAGGGTCTTCAGGGTCTGCACCTGGCTCATGCCTCGGTTTATGTAGATGCACCGTTCCCTGTGGCTGTAGCAGCCCTTGGATACCTGAGGCTCTCGGAATTGTATGGGCACCGGGCTGAGGTTCTCCAGAGCTGAATAAAGTCTTTCAAAGTCCGCCGCATCCCCCTGGAGCTCGCTCACTCCCAGGCTGGGCAGTTCCCTGCCCTCAGTTTGGCTCACATCGAACACATAGGCCGGGCGAAAGCTTCGGTAACTGACGAGCACAGGCTCCGTCTCCTCCTTGCCCTCCGGCCCCAGGCCCGGCTCCCCGGTATCAGGGTCCAGTCTGGGGTGCCGGGTCAGGCGGGAGCTCTGGACAGGGGCTATTATCTGTATGCCGTGCTCTCCTTTCTTTACGCTGCGGCCGAAGGCTCTCTTCCATGTGGTATATCCCGCCACCATGCTGGCCTCCGGGCACTGCATCAGTATGAGCAGGATATTGCCGAAGCTGTAGCTGTGAAGTCTGGACATGGCGCTGAGATACTTCCTGTATCTGTCGCTGTCAAAGAGCTCCTTTACTCCCTCTTCCAGCTTCTTGGTCAGCTCCCTCACCCGGTCGCTTCTGTTATCGCTGGGGCTGTTCATGCTCAGTGGTCTTCTCCTGCTGTCTGGGTCTGGCCTCCACCTTCAGGGTAAAAGGCTGATCGCCCATGACGCCCAGCAATATCTCCGCACGTTTGAATTTCTCCTTGAATTTTTCCATGTGCTCAGGGCTGAGGGAGTCAAAGTTTTCCTCTCCCAGGCCGCAGACAAAAAAGGTGCCGAATATGCCGCCGTAGCCGTTTTCAACGCTGCGGTTAAAGGGAAGGCCCAACAAAATTCCCTCGTCATTACAGACAAGCGCCACCGGCTCCTCATAGGGATAAATTGCATCTATCATTCCGCCCACCGTGGCCTGCATCTCCTCCAGGCCGTTTACCTCTTTCTCATAGGGCAGCACTCCGGGTTCAACTACCAGTACGTTCAATGCTCATCGCTCCTTGCCTTTTAGTATCTCCGTCTTCTGCTTCAGCTTTTCCTGGCGCTGGCGGCGCTCCTCCAGGGCCTCATACACGCTGTCCTCTATCTCCCTGGGAGTCATGCTCACGTCCGGGAAGTATTTTCTCAGCCGGTCGCCGGTGAGGACTATCCTGGTGGTATAGCTGCTCTCCCTGTCCGGGGCCTCCAGGGCTTTGGGCGCCGCTTCCCTTGGCTCATCCGGGCCGGGCCGGGGTATCTCTTCCGTCTGCTTTGCAGCTTTCGGAGCAGCTTGTTCCGGTCGGGCCGTCTCGGTGACATCCGGCGACTCCGGCACCGTCACCGGGGCCGGAGGTATGCTCAACGGTGCAGCAGCCTCCTTGGGCGCTGGAGTCTCCGCTGCCTCCGACTTCTCCCCAGGCGGCTCTGTCTCCACTTCCCTGGGCGGCGGGTACCTTCCCTCCAGCACATCCCGCACCTTGTCATAATCCAGCTTTTCTCCACGGGACACTTCCTTTAGCCGGTTGGTGTTCTCGTTGCTCAGCTTCACATTTATG
Organism: Candidatus Limivicinus faecipullorum; assembly: GCA_018711755.1. Lineage (GTDB taxonomy): Bacteria > Bacillota > Clostridia > Oscillospirales > Oscillospiraceae > Limivicinus > Limivicinus faecipullorum. Next base: position 2,147 of record DVHY01000176.1, read on the forward strand.
TCCGCCAGGTCCACCACCATGTCCTGGACCTCTGGCGACAGGAAAGCTATGTTGTAGGCTATGGACAGGGCCAGGCCCCCCTCATCCACCATTTCGCACACTCTGGGGCTGGCCTCGGAGAGCTTCATGAGCCGGTTCAGCTTGCTCACGTTCATGCCCATCTCAGCGGCCAAAAGCTCATCGGTATAAGCAGCGGCTTTGCTGCCCTTGCTTCTTCTCCCAGCCTTGCGCTTCATGGAGTCGGCCTTCATCCTCAGGGCCCTAGCCTGGTCGTAGGTGGAGATATGCTCCCGGTGCAGGTTTCCGTCCGCCACCAGTATCCTGGCATCGTCATCGTCCAACTGCTGGATTATTGTGGGCACCGGATAATTCAGCTCCGAAGCTATCAGGTGCCGCCGCTGGCCGGAGAGTATCTCCAGCTCCCCGTCGGCTCCCACTCTTGCCAGAACCGGCTCCTTTACTCCAAAGCGTTCAATGGATTTGTACAGCTCCTTGAAGTCGTCGGCTTCCCTGTCCACGGAAAAGCTGTTTATCTCCGCCTTTTTCAGATAGCCGGGATGAAGCATGACTGAGAAGGCCTCCCCCTCCCCAGGCGCCTGGAAGCTCTTCTTATCCTTATCTCCAGGTGGCGTCAGACGGCTGTCCAATATCTTTGTTATGGCAGTGCCGGCAGGCCCCTCCGCCGCCGGGCCCTCCGGCGCTTTCGGCTGAGTCTTGGGCTTCTTGGCCTTGGTCTCCTTGGGAGCTTTTCCCTCAGGCTCTTCCAGTCGTTCTCTCTCCTGGACGTCTGCCGCTTTTTCCTCCTGCACCGGTTTGCCGGGTATGGGCGTATCTGCTTCCTGGGCTGCCTTTGCCCTGTAGTCCAAAGCCTCCTGCTCTGTCATGTCATAGACCAGGGCGGGTATCTCCTTCAGCTTTGCCAGGCGGCAGGCTCTCAGCCGCCTGTAGCCGGACACCAGCTGATACTCTCCCCCTTCCGCCGGGCGCAGCAGCAGCGGCTCCTTCACCCCGTTTATGAGTATGCTGCTCACCAGGCTGCCATAGGCCTTGTCCGGCTGCTTGTCCTCTTCCAGTCCCGGCAGGGGACGTATCTTTTCCAGGGCAATATTCTGGGGACTGAGTCCCACCATGTTTTCATCCGTCATAAGTTCCCTCCTTCAAAAAAATGCGTTTCACCGTGAGACACATTTTCAATCACCTGCACAGTCACATCTCACGGCGTTGGAATAAAAAGGGCCTATAGTCACCGGGGCGTCATATAGCGCCCGGAGAAGATAGGCCTTTATGTTGTGTATTCTGCTTTCGCTCAGTCGCAGGGAGTCCAGCACATAGGCTATGTGTTCAAAGCGCAGCCGTCGGTACCGGGCTTTGACTCTGGTCATTGGCAGGTTCTCCCCGCCCAGTCTGATGCTGGACATGGAAGAACACAGCACCTCGCACACCAGCTCAACCAGGGATTCCGGGTCGTCGTTGGGATAGCTCTCCGCAAGGAGCGGATAATCCAACTGGTTTTTTGTCTCCTCCATCTTCTCCTCATACTCCGCCTGATTGATAGATGGATAGTTATAACTAAACTCAGTATAGTTATTATCAGTATAATTTGCGTCGGATTTTTCGATGTCTGCACTTCGGATTTCCCGATGTCCAGATCTCGGATTTTCAGATGTCTGCACCTCGGATTTTCCGCTTTCAAGACTTCGGTTTTTCAGATGTCCGGCTTGGCCGCAGTCCGGCTCCGCCTCCCCGGTAAAGCGCTTCACATATATCCGGGTGGGTCTGCCCTGGCCCTGCTTCACCCTCTCTATAAGGCCGATGCCCTTTTTGCTGTCCAGCTCTGCCAGCAGCTTTCCCGCCTTGTCGTGGCCGCAGTTCAGGTCACGGCATATCTCCTCCACCGTGTAGTAGATGTACACTCTGTTCTCTCCGTCGTACCAGCCGTTTCTGGCAGACAGGCCCATTCTGTCCAGGAGCAGGCCGTAGAGCAGCTTTGCTTCTGCGGACACCTGCCTGTACTGTTCCCCCGTCACCAGCAGCCGGGGCACACGGTAAAATAAAAAGCTCTCCGACTCTATGCCGTAGAAGTATTCATAGCTCATTGGCCTTCCCTCCTTAAATTCTGAATTTTTTGAAAAACCTATTGTTATTTGCCGCATATTGCATTGATTTTGCAGTGCATTTAGCATATAATATATACGCAATAGCTATGAAAGGAGTTGATGATTATGGCTACTACTACCAACTTCAGCGTTCGCATGGATAGTGACATTAAAAAGCAGTGCGAAGCTCTGTATGGTGAGTTGGGCATAAAT
>DVHY01000017.1 GCA_018711755.1 Candidatus Limivicinus faecipullorum
GCTATAATCTTGTCAGATATATGCAGAGAGATTGTCTATTCTGTAACGTTCGGAACTGCGACCCGGAACCTTGGCTCCAGCTCCGTTTTGTTTAAAAATTCAAGTAAAATCAGAAAGGAAGATTTTATGGACGCAAAGTATCAGCCTCTATTTACACCCTGGAAAATCGGCAATGTGGAAATAAAGAACCGCATAGTCCAGTGCTCCATGGGCGGCACTTCCCTGTTCGGTTGGCTGGAGCCCAACCACTTCGATAAAGAAGCGGCATACTTCCTGCTCAACAGGGCCCAGGACGGTGTAGGTCTCATCCTGCCCGGCATGCAGTGTGTCCGGGACCAGCTGGGCATTCCCGGCAGAAAGTGGCTGTATCAGAATGACCAGATGTTCAAGCAGCTGAAGGAGTACATGGTGGAGTTCCACAAGACCGGGGCAAAGCTGTTCATCCAGCTGGCCGCCGGCATGGGCCGCTCCATGGCCATCAACGGCTGGATGACGGTTCTGGCGAAAAACGATATACTCAACAAGCTGGCCAGCCCCATAGTGGACGTGCAGTACTGCTGCGCCTCCGCCTCCGCCACCCCCAACCGCTGGGCTGAGGACGTGAAGTCCCGTCCTCTCACCGTGGCCGAGATCCAGGAGATGGTGGAAGCCTTCGGTAAGACCGCCAAGCGTCTGAGAGAGGCCGGGGTCGACGGCGTTGAGATACATGCCGTCCATGAAGGCTACCTGCTCGACCAGTTCACCATGAAGAACTGGAACTACCGTACCGACCAGTACGGCGGCTCCTTCGAGAACCGCTTCCGCTTCCCGGTGGAGATAGTCCAGGCCATCAAGAGAGAAGCCGGAGCCGACTTCCCCGTCTCCCTGCGTTATTCCGTGGTCTCCAAGACCAAGGAGTGGGGCAAGGGCGCCATGCCTTATGAGACGGACTTTGAGGAGTGGGGCCGCGACATGGAGGAGTCCGAGCGGGCCGTCAAGTATCTGGGCGACGCCGGATACGATATGTTCAACTGCGACAACGGCACCTACGACGCCTGGTACTGGGCTCATCCCCCACAGTACATGCCGGACAACTGCAACCTGGAGTATGTAAAGCACATAAAGAAATTCACCGACAAGCCCGTGGTCTGCGCCGGCCGTATGGACCCGGTGGTGGCTGCGGAAGAGATAGCCGCCGGCACCATAGATGCCGTGGCAATAGCCCGTCAGAACCTTGTCGACCACGAGTGGGTCCACAAGATCATGGAGGGCCGCCAGGACGAGATCAAGCCCTGCATCCGCTGCCACAACGGCTGCTTCAACTTCTCCAAGTGGAAGGGCGCTCCCAACCAGCAGAAGCTGGATGACTCTCTGCACCTGGCCCGCTGCGCTCTGAACCCCACCACCATGCAGCACAACCGCTACAAGATAGTCCCCACCAAGAAGCCCAAGAAAGTGGCCATCATCGGCGGCGGCATAGGCGGTATGGAGTGCGCCCTGGTGCTGCTCCAGAGAGGGCACAAGCCCGTCATCTTTGAGAAGACCAACGAGCTGGGCGGCCTGTTCCTCACCGCCTCGGCCATGAGCTTCAAGGAGAACGACAAGGAGCTGCTGCGCTGGTACAAGAGAGAGATAGAGAAGGCCGGCGTTGAAGTCCACTTCAACACCGAAGTCACCGACCTTGGCACCCTCCGGGGCTTTGACGATATCATCGTGGCCACCGGCTCCGTGCCCAGGACCATGCCCACCGTGCCCGGCTTTGACAAGTGCCTCACCTTCACCCAGCTGCTGAAGGACAAGGTGCCCGTGGGCGACAAGGTGCTCTTCATCGGCGGCGGCCAGTCCTCCTGCGAGGCGGCCTATGACCTGGTCCTCCACGGCAAGCACCCCATCATCGTGGAGTACGCCAACGACCTGGTTGTGGCTCAGGCCACCTGCCTTGCCAACACCTCCTTCCTCCGTGACGCCATGGAGTATCACAAGGTGCCCGTCTACCTGGAGCACACCGTCACTGCCATCCGGGACGGCTCCTGCACCGTGAAGAACCTCAAGACCGGCGACACCTTTGAGGTGGAGTGCGACAACGTGGTCAACGGCATCGGCTTTGTCCCCACTCCCGTGGGCGGCAAGACCAGCAAGGCCCACCGCGTGGGCGACTGTGTGGCCATCGGCAACCTGCGCACCGTCATCTGGCGTGCCTGGGATGTGTGCATGAAGATCTAAAGCCATCAGATAAAAAAATCTGTCCGGTTCTCCGGACAGATTTTTTTATCTTTCTATCTATCTTATTTAATCTAAACGGGAAGCCCCCGGCGGCTGCCGGGGGCTGCTTTTCGACATATTCTTTTCAGTCTGTATCTTTCAGCCGGCCTTGGCCTTCATCAGCCTGGGTATTATAATGAGAGCCAACACTCCGCCGATGAGGGCGGTGACGCCCTGGGGCCAGGAGAAGGTGGCGGACATCACTGCCGCCTGCTTTTCCGGCACGCTGCCCAGGGTGGCTATCACAGCGGGCACGGAGACCCACAGGAAGCCGCACTTTATAAGGGCGCAGCAGACCATGGAGATGCGGCTGTCCAGCTTCGTCCTGCGGCTCAGGCCGAAGAGGCCCGCCAGGATGGCGTTGCCGCAGGCTATCACCGGCACCAGCTGTATAAGGGCCGGGCCCACCCCCAGGAGGAAGGCCAGGGCCGAGGAAA
>DVHY01000177.1 GCA_018711755.1 Candidatus Limivicinus faecipullorum
TGAGCATTTCAATTTCCCGCGGAATCCAAAAAGAAGGACACGACGAAACGTCGTGTCCTTCTTTTTGGAGCGGGCAACGAGGCTCGAACTCGCTACCTCCACCTTGGCAAGGTGGCGCTCTACCGGATGAGCTATGCCCGCAGATACCTGCAAGATGACTTGCAGGTGGTGCCTCCGGTCGGAATTGAACCAACGACACGCGGATTTTCAGTCCGCTGCTCTACCGACTGAGCTACAGAGGCAAATAATAGGTGGTGGGAACAACTGGACTCGAACCAGTGACCCCCTGCTTGTAAGGCAGGTGCTCTAACCAGCTGAGCTATGCTCCCGCGTGACAGCTAGGTAATAATACTAAATATTTCCCATTTTGTCAACACCTATTTCAAATTTTTATGAATTTAATTTTAGCCCTTTAAATGCCTGGCGAGCCGGGTTCAATCCCCCCGGGAGGGGCTGCCTTCGCCGCTTTTCCGCTCTGCTATACCCCGCAGTTCCCCGGGGCTGAAGCTGTAGACCTTGTCGCAGAACTGGCAGCTGACGGATATGTCCTGTCCCTGGGCTATCATGTCTTCCAGCTCCTCCGGCTCTATGCAGCTGAGGGCCTCTTCCACACGCTCACGGCTGCAATAGCAGCGGTACTCCACACTTTTCTGCCCTACCAGGTGGTATTCAAGGCCCTTGAGCACCTGGCGGAAAAGCTCCTCCTCCCCGTCCTCGCTGAGGATGGTGGTGAGCTGGTCCATGGTGAAGATGTTCTCCTCCAGAGTATCTATGAGAGCGGAGTCCGCTCCCGGCATGAGCTGTACTATAAAGCCGCCTGCGGCCTTTATGCTCAGGTCCGTGTCCACCAGTACGCCCAGAGCGCAGGCGGAGGGCACCTGCTCGCTCTCCAGCAGGTAGGAGGTGATGTCCTCGGCTATCTCGCCGCTGATTAGCTGGGTGGAGCTTATATAGGGCTCCTTGAGGCCGATGTCCCGGCTGACGGTGAGCATGCCGTCCCGGCCCACGGCGCCGCCCACATCCAGCTTGCCGTCAGAGCGCAGAGGCAGCTCGACTGTGGGATTGTCCACGTAGCCACGCACATTGCCGCCGGAGTCCGACACGGCGACGATGCTGCCCAGGGGGCCGCCGCCGTTTATGCGCAGGGTTAGGCTGGCCTCCTCTTCCTTCATCATATCTCCCATGAGGGAGGCGGCGCAGAGGCTCCGGCCCAGGGCCGCAGAGGCGGTGGGGGAGCTGCCGTGTATTTCATGGGCCCGCTGTACGATATCCCGGGCATTGATCACCGCCATTTTTATAGAGCCGTCGGCGGCGGTGGCTCTGATTATTCTGTCCATAAAAATGCTCCTGTTACGGCCTTAGTGCCGTGATGAAAAGCCGCCCCTGACCGCCCTGGGGACAGTCGGTGCGGAGAGTGACCCGGGCAAAGCCCGCCTGCTCCAGCAGCTCTTTCAGCCGGGAAGGCCGGTGGGCATACTCCACATGCTCCTCGCTCTCCCGCTCCCAGAGCCGGCCATGCCGGGAGAAAATGTCCATGCCGTAGATGACGGCCTGCTCCTCTTCCTCGAAGTCCGCCCGCCACAGGCACAGCAGGTCCTCTTTCTCGTCTACGAACACATCCCCGTCCAGGCTGCGGAGAAAGTCGGGAGTGCGGATGTCGAATATCAGCAGACCGCCGGGACGGATGAACAGGTGCAGGCGGCGGAAGACCTCCGGCAGCTGCTCCGGCGGGATGTAGTTCATCCCGTCCAGGGAGCTGACCGCCCCGTCCACGGTGCCGTACAGGTCCAGCCCGGCGGCATCCTGACAGAGGAACAGGGGAGGCGGCTCCAGCCCGGCGGCTTTGGCCTGGGCCTCCATGAGCATCTCGGTGGAGGCATCCACGGCTATCATGTCATAGCCCCGGCGGGCAAGCTCGCAGCTGAGTGTGCCGGTGCCGCAGCACAGGTCCAGCAGAAGCCGGAACTCGCCCCCCTGACGCCGGAACTCGCTCTCATAAAAGTCCGCAAACTCGCCGTAGGGCACGTCGCCGGTGAGACTGTCATACCAGGGGGCCAGAAAGCTGTAGCAGCTCACTTATCCTGCTCCTTCATGCGGTCAAAGACGATGGAATAGCCGCCGCTGCCGTACTGCAGGGAGCGGTTGACCCGGCTGATGGTGGCGCTGGAGGCCCCGGTCTCCGCCAGGATGTCGTTGTAGATCATGCCGTCGTTGAGGCAGCTGGCTACCTGATAGCGCTGCTCCATGGCCATAAGCTCGGACACGGTACACAGATCGTCAAAAAACCGCATACATTCGTCCACGTCCCGCAGGGTCAGTATGGCCTTGTACATGTTCTCGTTGCGGGGCTTCTTGGGAAGCTTGTTCATAGTTACCTCCATATGTGTTTTTCATTCACCATTTAATATGTTACATCAATAAATCCGAAAAGTAAAGAAACTTTTTTACATTGCAGACAGGCAAGGGGCATATGTAAAGTTTACTTAAATTTTGATTTATAGAGGTAAAAGCTCTTGCGTAAAATTGACTGACAAGATATAATCGGATGCATAGAAATACGTTTTCCATTTCCTGATATGACGGGAATGGGGAAAGGAGACACAATGCCTTTAATATACGAGCCCGTAAGCGTGAACATGCCGGCAGTTTGGCTGGTGCTGATGATCATTTTGCTGGTGATAGAAGGCGTGGTGCCGGGGCTGGTGTCCATCTGGTTTGCTCTGGGAGCCCTGGCCGCTCTGCTCTCCGCCATCGTTGGGGCACCCATCTGGCTCCAGATAGTCTGGTTTTTGCTGATCTCCGTGGTCAGCCTTATCCTCACCCGGCCTCTGGCTAAAAAGTATGTCAACTCCAAGACCACTCCCACCAATGCCGATATGCTTATAGGGCAGGAATGCGTCGTTACGGAAGCGATAGACAATGTGCTGGGCCTGGGGGCCGTCACCGTGGGAGGCAAGGTATGGACGGCAAGGACGGAAAATCCGGATATCAAGGCTGCCGTAGGGCAGACTATGACCGTTGTACGTATCGAGGGCGTCAAGCT
>DVHY01000178.1 GCA_018711755.1 Candidatus Limivicinus faecipullorum
GGGGGCTTTTTGTCTATTGTCCGTTTTTACTGGTCCTGTTCAGGATCTTCCCGCAGGCTTTTTTACTAAAACGACGGAGCAGATGGCGGCGTTCAGCCTTTCAGCTGAGCTATCATCTCGTCGCAGACGGCGTCCATATCTCCCACTATGCCGTAATCGCAGTAGTTGAATATGGGGGCGTCGGGGTCCTTATTGACGGCGATGAACTTGCCGGCTTCCACGCCGGTGACATGGTTCACTGCGCCGGAGACGCCGAAACCGATGTAGAGCTTGGGCTTTATCATCACGCCGGACTGGCCCACCTGGAGCTTATAGGGCAGCAGTTCCCGGTCCACCAGGGGGCGGGTGCAGGCCAGCTTGCCGCCCAGCAGCTTAGCAAGCTCTCTGTAGCGGCCCAGGCTCTCCTCGTCCTTGAGGCCGGCTCCGACACAGACGATGACTTCGCTGCCGGCGATGTCCAGCTCCGGGTCAAAGGCGTCGGCCTTGAAGCCCAGCAGCTTGGTGCGGATATTCTCCAGGGGGAAGGAGATATCCTCCTTGATCACTTCTACCTTGGCTTTCTTGCCCACGGGGATGTGCTTGAAGGTGCCGGGGCGAATGGTTCCCACCTGGGGACGCAGCACGGGTATGGTTATGACGGCCATTATCTTGCCGCCGGCGGCGGGCTCCACAAACTCGATGTCCGTGGTTTCGGGATTATAAATGAGCTCGGTGGCGTCGCTGGTGCAGCCGGTCTCCAGACGGGCGGCAAAGCGGGGGGCGAAGTCCCGGCCGTTGGTGGTGCCGCCCACCATGACGGCTGAAGGATTGTACTTCCGGCACAGCACGGTGAAAAGGTTGGTGTAGGCCTCGGTGTTATAACGCTCATAGCCGGTGCCGGACACCAGGATGAGCTTGTCGACACCGCAGTCCTTTATCTTGTCCAGCTCGCTCTCAGGCAGTTCGCCTGCGACCACGGCCACCAGCTTGTCGCCGGACTGGTCGCAGAGCTTTCTGGTCTCGCAGCAGAGCTCGAAAGACACGGGATGGACCTGACTGCCGTCATGCTCTATGTACACCCACATATCCTTGTAGTTTTTCTTATCCATTATGTGCGCCCTCCTTATTCCTTAATAAGCGTCAGTAGCTTGGATACGGTTGCATCCAGCCCGCCCTCGTCCAGAATGACGCCGGGTTCGGGCATCACCGGCGGGAACATCCTGGGCACCTTGGTGGGGGAGCCTGGATCGCCGATACGCTGGAGGTCAAGGCCGGGGATATCCTGAGAAGTGATGGTCACAACGGGGGCCTTCTTGGCGGCCAGCTTGCCTTTCAGGCTGGGAATACGAACGGGGTAATTGGTCTTCTCCATGGTGAACAGGCAGGGCATAGTCACTTCCAGGGTCTCGATGCCGTCCTCCAGTTCCCGCTCCACTACCAGCTTGCCGTTTTCCAGGTCTATCTCCTTGATAAGAGAGGCGCTGGTGACCTGGGCCGCGTCAAAGCGTTCAGCCAGCTGGGAGCCCATCTGGCCGGTGGCGCCGTCCAGGGTCTCCTTGCCGCAGAAGATGAGGTCGTATTTGTCCTGGGTGTTGGCGGCGGAGACTATGGAATAGCTGGTGGCCAGGGTGTCCGCATTGCCGAAGGCCCGGTCGGTGACCAGTATAGCCTTGTCCGCTCCCACGGCCAGGCACTCCCGCAGCACTGCCTCGGCGGCAGGGGGTCCCATGGTTATCAGGGTTATCTCGCCGCCATAGGTCTCCTTGACCTTGACAGCGGCAGAGAGGGCGTTGGCGTCCAGGGGGTTGAGGATGGCGGGAACGCCGGCCCGGATAAGATTGCCGGTAGCCGGGTCCATACGCATCTGGTCCACATCGGGGACCTGCTTTACGCACACAAGAATCTTAAGCATCAGATTACCACCTTTCCAGGATTTAAAATGTGTTTGGGGTCAAAGGCCGCTTTCCTGGCGGAAAGCCGGCTGTAGGCCTCCGGGCCTATGGACTGCTTATAATAGTCAGTCTTGGCATAACCCACGCCGTACTCTCCCACGATGCTGCCGGAAAGCTGGGCGCAGCGGGCGTAGACCTGGGCGGCAAAGGCGGCCATGAGGGGAATAAAGTCCTCCTTTGTCCCGTCATAGGCAGTGTGGATATGCAGTCCGCCGCTGCCCACATGGGCGTAGCACAAGACCTTGAGACCGGAGCTCTCGCCCTGATCCTTTGCAAACTCCACCAGAGCGGAGATGTTCTCCTGAGGCAGGTTCACGTTGAGCTCATCGGAGCACTTTGCCCCGGCTTCCATGGAGGTGTGGAAGGCGTCGTGAGCCTCCCAGGTGTCCCGCTTGAGGGTGGGGGTATCCACCACCAGGATGTCCAGACACTCCAGCTCCTCGGCCAGCTCCGCGATGGACTCCATCTTTTCGTCCAGCTCGTCGTCGCTCTCGCCCTCCAGGCTCACCATGAGGGTGGCACCCACCCGCTCGCCGTCCATCTCGATGGGGAAGACGGGGTTGCCGGTGACATTGCCTGAAAACTCCACCAGGTCGGTGTCCAGATATTCCATGACTGCGGGCTCAAAGCCTGCTTCGCTTATTTTGGCGGCGGCGTTGAGACAGGACTCGGTATCCATAAAGGGGAAGAGCAGGATGACGTCCTTGGCGGGCCTTGCTATCAGCTTCAGGCTCAGCTGGGTGATAACCGCCAGAGTGCCCTCGCTGCCGATAACGGAGGAGTACTCCTCCTTGTCGGAGAGCTTTGCCACGGAGCCGTCGGCAAAGACCAGCACGGCGTCGGCCACATAGTCTTTTGTGCTGCCGTACTTGAGGGCGCAGGGGCCGCCGGCATTGGTGGAGACGTTGCCGCCCACGGTGGCGGTCTTCTCGCCGGGGTCCGGGGGATAGCAGAGCCCATGTTTTTCGGCCTCGGCCTTTACGTCCTGGAGCAGCATGCCGGGCTGGACGGTGATTATCTGAGCGTCTTCATCAAAGGAGACAAGCTGATTCATACCCTTGAGGGACAGGACCACGCCGCCCTGAAGGGGGACGGAGCCGCCAACTTTGCCGGTGCCGGCTCCACGGACGGTGACAGGCAGATCATATTTGCTGCACAGCTCCATGATGCGGGAGACCTCTTCCGTGCTGTGGGCTTCCACTACGGCGTCGGGCGTATAGGATGCGCCGTAGGGCAGTTCGTCGTGACGGAAATCCATGCCGATATCTTCGCCCTGGATAACATTGCTTTTCCCGACTATCTCTTCTAGCCGGGCTGCCATTTCGGCTGAGAATTTTGCAAACATCTTCTATCCTCCATAAGCAGTTATTGCCAATACTGCCGCACAAAGTACAGCCGTACATTTCGATTTTTTATATGCAAAATGCATGCCACGGCAGGGCATTTTTCCCCGGGTTTAACAGGGGCTGAGGGAAAAAAGTTCCGACTGAGGGAAATTCCGCCGGTGGAGAGCGGGGCGGGATGGCCTATCAAACGACCGCTCCCGGAGCCTAGGCTTCGGGAGCGGAGAGATGCATGCTGCGGCGGACTCAGTCCGTAACCGCCTTGACTTTTATCTGTATATCGTATTTTTCCATTTTCCTGTACAGGGTGTTTCTGGACATGCCAAGCCTTTTGGCGGAGCGGGAGATATTGCCGTGCTCCTCTTCAAGGATGAGGATGATCTTTTTCCGCTCCTGCTGTTCCCTGATCTTCAGACCTGCCGGCTGCTGCTCAGGCTGGGCTTCCCTGATACGGGGGCTGTCGCTCTCCGTTCTGGGCTGGAGCGGCTCCGGCCGCTCATCCTCCTCATAGTCGTAGTCCGGAAATTGCAGCTTGGGCTTGCTGTAGCGCAGGATATACTCGGGGAAACAGTCCAGGGTTATGGGCCTGTCGTTGGAGATTATCAGGGCTTTCTCCATGATATTCTTCAGCTCACGCACATTGCCCGGCCAGGGATAGGCCTCCAGAGCGTCCAGCACCTCCTGGGACAGGGGGTGGCTCTGGATATGGAGGGACTGGCCCAGAGTCTCGTTGAAATACTGGGCGAGAAGGGGGATGTCTCCCTCCCGGTCTGCAAGTCTGGGGAGGAAGATCTCAATGACGCTGAGCCTGTACCACAGATCGGAGCGGAACTTGCCCTCGGCAATGAGCTTCTGCAGGTCCTGGTTGGTGGCGGCCACTACCCGCACGTTTATGGGAATGGCCTTGTTTGAGCCGATGCGCATGACGCTCTGCTCCTGGAGCACCCGAAGCAGGGACACCTGCATATCTATGGGCATGTCGCCGATCTCGTCCAGAAACAGGGTCCCCTCATTGGCGTATTCAAACTTGCCCTTGGCTCCGGAGGAACGGGCGCCGGTAAAGGCTCCGCCCTCATAGCCGAAGAGCTCGCTGGCCAACAGGTCTCTGGGCAGGGCGCCGCAGTTTATGGCAACAAACTCACCTTTGCGCCCGCTGAGCCGGTGCAGAGCCCGGGCGGCAACTTCCTTGCCGGTGCCGGTCTCGCCCATGATCATCACGTTTGACCTGTGTACGGCCACGCTGCGTATGAGCTTATCCACCTTGAGCCATTGGGGGCTGCGGCCTATGCAGTCCGAGCTGTGGGCTCCGTCCCGCAGCAGGGGGGAGGGGCTCTCGTCGGGAATGCGTATTTCGGAAGGGGTCTCAAATACCAGCACATTGTGCCTTGCGCCGGTGGCCAGATTGATGCTTCTGCGCCTGAGCAGCTTCATGGAAAGCCCCGGGGAGCGGCCGCTGCCCTTGAAAGCCAGGGTATCGTCTGCCGGGAGCTCCTGGGACTCTCCCAGCAGCATGGGCAGCAGGCGCTTGTTTTTGAGATAGTCCCCCAGGGAACAGGAGGCGTAGGGCTGCTTTTCATAGCCGGCCACAGCTCTTTTTCCGTTTGAATTGGCGGTGAGTATCATACCGTTTTCGTCGGTGACAATGATGGCAAGGCTGTCGCTCTCCAGGATGGGGTCAAAAAAGGTGGCGGAGGAGAGCTGGCTGAACAGCTCCCTTCTGGAGCAGCGCAGCTTTTCCACCAGGGAGGCAGCCGCAACGCAGATATCCAAAGCGTTGGGGGGCAAGACGCTGAAGGGGTCGTTGACGCAGAGCACGAAGTCCTCCCCGCTGGGGTCGTGGATCAGGGCGGCTACGCCGGAATAGCTCTGGGAGATGGCCCTAAAATGCTCATAGCCGTCCACCCGGCTGGGCTTTTTCTCCTGGATGGTTATAGTGATGTTGCCGTTGCCGTTGAGGGCCTCGGTGACGAAGGTGCCCAGAGTCCGGGGATAAGAGGATAGGGGGGTGACCAGGTCAAAGACGAAGCCGTGCATGTCGGCAAGGCTGGAATTACAGTTGAAGACCGCCAGCAGGTATTGGAGTATAGGGCTGGCGGCAGCAATGATCTGGGCGTTTTTTTGACGGGTTTTATTGAGCAGCTGCTCCTCACACTTGGGGAAATCCGCGGACCAGGGGCTTGTGCCGCAGCTCATGCAGCGGGCCCAGGATCTGGCGATTTCCGGGCGAAGGGCCTTGGCGTCGATAATACCGTAGTTTACGGCTTTTTTCCAAGCCTCCAAAACAGTAGCTTTATCGTATGCCATTATGTCTCCTTTCTTTTCCGCTTTATGCAGCTGGGTATACCGGCTGCCTGGCGATATTTGGAAACCGTCCTTCTGGAGATACGGAAGCCCTCTTTCTCAAGGTCGGCGCATATCTCGTCGTCAGTGAGGGGGGAGGCGCTGTCCTCCGAGGAAATAAGATCTTCAATGCGCCTTTTGGCGGCCTCCACGGAAAACTCTGCCGAGGCGCAGCCGTTAAGGGCGCGGAGGAAGAAACGCTTCAGAGGGAACATGCCCCAGCTGGTGGATATGTATTTGTCCTGCACTATGCGGCTTACCGTGGAGACGTTTACGCCCATCTCATCGGCAAGCTGCTGCATGGTCAAGGGCCTGAGGTTCTCAGGGCCGTGAAGGAAAAAATCCCTTTGCAGGGCGACCAGGGCATGGGCGGCCCGGCTCAGGGTCTGCCGCCGTATATCGACGCTGTGGATAAGGGCCTTGGCGGAGTTGAGGCTCTGGCGCAGATAGTGCTTTTCTTCTGCGTTCAACTCCGGCTGATCCAGCAGATGCAGGTAATAATCGTTGATGGTGAGGGGGTTGTCCCCCTCGCCGGAGACATAGATGTGCAGCTCGCCGTCCCTGCGCTCCACGACGATGTCCGGCACGATATAATTTATCTGTAATGGCCGCTCGTCGCAGTTGCCGGGCCGGGGTTCCAGACTGCGTATATAGTCGAACACCTGGCACATGCAGCTCTCGGAGACATTGTAGCGGGCGGCGCACTGGGCGGGGCTGGAGTCGCAAAGGGCCTGAAGGTCCTCGTTGATGATGCGCTTTGCCAAGTCCCCATAGGGGAAGGACGCATCCACCTGAAGGCACAGGGCCTCGTATACGTTTGCCGCGGCGATGCCTCGGGGCTGGAAGCCCTGGATAACGGACAGCACCCGGCGGCCCACCTCCAGGCTCTGGCAGTAGAGGAGGCATATCGTCTCCAGACTGCCGGTAAAGTAGCCGCTCTCGTCCAGATCGCCGATGATCTCAAGGCCGATGGCCTCCTCCACCGGGCTGAGCCGGCACATGGACAGCTGGAGCTTCAGGGACCCGGCCAGGGCCTCGCTCTCCAGATCGACTCCCTTGGAATAGTAGGGGTCGAAATCTTCATCCGCGTCTGCCCCGGAGCGGCTGTAATTATCATAGTAGGCCGGATCTCTTCCCGCCTCTATGGCAGTAAAATTTTCCCCGGTCCCCGGAGTGCCGCCATAGGCCTCCAGAGCCCTGGGCTCCGGTATATCCAGCATAGGGTTTGCCATTGACAGCTCCACCAGGTAGTCATACATGGCCTGGGCGGGCAGGGAGAGCATGTTGAGTCCCTGTATCATGGAAGCAGTCACTCGCTGTTCCTGCTTTTGCACATGGCTGTAGCTCTCGGCAAAAACCATGGAGACTCACCCCCAATGAAAAAACTGTCACATTATACAGGGAAATGGTATCACATCGTCCCAAGC
>DVHY01000179.1 GCA_018711755.1 Candidatus Limivicinus faecipullorum
GTAGACCCCGGCCTTATAGCCGGCGTCCATAACGGTGCGGCAGAAAGCGTTTATTATGAGCTCCCGCTCCGTGTTGCCGAGATTGTCGGCCCGGCCGAGGGGATAGTCCCCGGAATACTCCACATCAATGAATATGGGCAGCTCCACATCCATCCCGCCTATACACTCCAGCACATAGGCGGCCTCCTGCTGGGCCTCCGCGGGATTTATGGCGGTGGAGAAGAAGTAGATGCCGATATCTATTCCCGCCAGCCTCGCCTCCATAAGGTTGCGCTGGAACCACTCGTCGTCATAGATGAGCCCGGTCTCCCAGCCCCGGCCGCCGGCTCTGAGGATGGCGAAATCGATACCCTGGGCGGACACGGCAGGCCAGTTGATAAAACCGTTGTAGAAGGATACGTCGATACCCAGGGCCTTGGCCTGCTGGCCGTACTGGTCGAAGAAATACAGCTGTCCGTTTATCTGCTGGATGCCGGTGACCGGTGTGCCGTTTTCGTCGTAGTAGTAGCTGACGCCGCCTATGTTCTGCCAGCCGAGCAGGGCACCGCTGTCAGACAGGGTAGGGCCAGTCTCCGCAGCTTCGGGACTGGGTGAGGGCTGAGCGGCCTCCTGTTCCATAAGCTGTCGTTCCTCGGCCTGGGATATGTGGGCATAGCCCTCTTCCTGCTGAGGTGGCCTGGTCTGGACCGTCTCCTCCTGAAGGGTGCTGCGGGCAGCGTCGCCCACCAGGGAGGCAATGCTGGGCACGAGGATAAGGGCGACGATGAGCAGGGTGACAAAGGGGAGGATAACTATAAGGGCTTTTTCCATGTGGGGCTCGTTAGCTTTATTCCACAGTCTGCCTAGTAATTTTCTCATTTTAATCTCCGTGGGACGGTATGACCGCATAAAAACAGATATAGCTATAGTAACCAAAATATAGAAAAAAGTCAACAAGGCTATATTCAATGTGGCTCTTGTTATCCGGGCCGCTTTGTGTTAAAATCGTCGCCATGAATACAGAATTTGAAAAAAAGTATATAGAGGCCCGGAGGGCCGTGATAGCCGGGGACTTTGCCCGGCTCAACCCCATGCAGCGGCAGGCGGTGCTGAGCACCGAAGGGCCGCTGCTGATTCTGGCCGGAGCCGGCAGCGGCAAGACCACGGTGCTCATAAACCGCATAGCGAACCTGCTGAAATATGGCAGGGCGGCAGACACCGAGGAGCTTCCGCCGGATGCGGACGAAAAGCAGCTGGAGACCCTGCTGGGCGGCGGGCCGGAGGCAGAGGCCCTGGCGGCCTATGAGCCGGTGGAGCCCTGGCGCATCCTGGCCATCACCTTCACCAACAAGGCGGCGGGTGAGCTGAAGGACAGGCTGGAGCGGATGCTGGGGGAGAAGGCCAATGACATCTGGGCCTGCACCTTCCATTCCGCCTGTGTGCGTATACTGCGCCGGGATGCCGAACGCCTGGGCTTCGGCTCCTCCTTCACCATTTACGATACCTCGGACAGTCTCAGCCTTTTAAAGCACATAATAAAGGACATGGACCTGGACGACAAGATGTTCCCGGCCAAGGCCCTCATGGCTGAGATAAGCCGGGCCAAGGACAGCCGCATAGGCGCCGCCGAATATTTGAAGGAGGCGCGCCAGAGCGGGGATATCCGCCGCATCCGCTACGGGGAGATATACAGCGAGTATATGCGCCGGATGTTCTCCTCCAACGCCATGGACTTTGACGACCTTATATTCTTCACCGTGAAGCTGCTGGAGGAGAATGAGGACGTGAGGGGCTATTGGCAGCGGAGGTTCAAGTATGTGCTGATAGACGAGTATCAGGACACCAACCACCTGCAATATCTGCTGTCCTCCCTGCTGGCCGGGGGCTGGGGCAACATTTGCGTAGTGGGGGACGACGACCAGAGCATATACAAGTTCCGGGGCGCCACCATTGAGAACATCCTATCCTTTGAGCAGCAGTACAAGGGCTGCCGCACCATACGCCTGGAGCAGAACTACCGCAGCACCACCCATATCCTGGACGCGGCCAACGCAGTCATACGCCACAACCTGGGCCGCAAGGGCAAGGAGCTGTGGTCCGACAAGGGCAGCGGTGAGCTGCCGGAGCTGTATGTGGCGGACAACGAGCATGACGAGGCCCAGTATGTGGCCTCAAAGATAATGGCGGACTATGGCCGGGGCGCAAACTGGCGGGACCATGCGGTGCTCTACCGGATGAACGCCCAGTCAAACCAGCTGGAGTATGCCTTCAAGCGAAACGGCATACCCTATCGGATAATCGGCGGCACCCGCTTCTTCGACCGGGCCGAGGTGAAGGACGTGCTGGCCTACCTCTGCCTTATCGCCTCCAGCTCCGACGACCTGCGTCTGAGCCGCATAATAAACAGTCCTCCCAGGGGTATAGGGGAGCGCACAGTGGAGACGGTGCGTGAGCTTGCCGGGGAGGAGGGCTGCTCCATGTTTGACATCCTCTGCCGGGCGGAGAGCTACCCCCAGCTCCAGCGATCAGGACTGCGGCTGCGGCAGTTTGCCGCCATGATGCGGGAGCTTCAGGACTTTGCAAAGACCAACAGCCCCGACGAGATCTTCGACCAGCTGATGGAAAAGACCGGCTATCTCCGGGCTCTGGAGGAGAAGAATACCGTGGAGGACACTGCCCGGGCGGAGAACGTCCAGGAGCTGAAATCCAGCATCATAAGCTATATGAAGGAGTCCGGGGACGAGACTCTGGAGGGCTATCTTGCAAACGTGGCCCTGTACACCGACCTGGACAATTACGACAAGGAAGCCGACTGCGTGGTGCTGATGACCATGCACTCGGCCAAGGGCCTGGAATTCCCCAGCGTGTTCATCGTAGGCATGGAGGAGGGCATCTTCCCGGGCATCCGGGCCATCGGCGAGCAGGACGAGATGGAAGAGGAGCGGCGGCTGTGCTATGTGGCCCTGACCCGGGCCAAGGAGCAGCTGCACCTGGTCTGCGCCCGGCAGCGCATGCTCTTCGGCCGTACCACCTCCAACCGGGTCTCCCGCTTTGTGGATGAGATACCGGAGGAGCATATAAAGAAAAACATCCCCAGAGGCTACGGCTACGGGGAGAAGAGCCGCATCCAGACTGAATTTGCCAGGAAGGCCCAGCCCCAGAGCCGCAGCCCGCTGACGGCGCCGGCGGTGAAAGCCCCGGCGGCCCCTGCCAAGGCCCCCAGCTTTGCTTTGGGAGATAAGGTGACTCACAAAGCCTTCGGCCCAGGCGTGATAAATAAACTCACCCCCATGGGGGGAGACTATCTTGTAGAGATAAACTTTGAAAGCGCCGGCACCAAGAAGCTGATGCTTCGGGCGGCGGCCCAGTTCATGACCAAGGAATAGAGAGAAATGAAGGGAAAAGGATTGCAGGGCAGACTGGCCCTGCTGCTGTGTTCGATCATCTGGGGCACCTCTTTTGTGGTGCTGAAAAACACTTTGAACAGCATAGGCACCATGTGGGTGCTGTCCATACGCTTTACCGTGTCGGCGCTGCTGCTGGGAGCTGCGGCGGGGAAGCGGCTCAAACATGTGAGCCAACGCTGTATCCAGGGCGGAGCCCTGGCGGGACTGAGCCTGGCCCTGGCCTATATAGTCCAGACCTACGGCCTGGTGTATACCACCCCGGGGAAGAACGCCTTCCTCACCGCCACCTACTGTGTGCTGACGCCTTTTTTGGCCTGGCTGGTGTATAAGCGCCGCCCGGGCGCAGCCAACGTGGCGGCGGCTTTCCTGTGCATCACCGGCATAGGCTTTGTCTCCCTCAACGAGGGCCTGGGAAATGTGAACATCGGGGATATGCTCACCTTGATGTGCGGCTTTTTCTACGCCTTCCAGGTGATAATCCTGGAGCACTATAAGGACAGCGGCGAGGCCGTCACCATCTCCGCCATCCAGTTCGCCATCGCGGCCCTCATCTGCTGGTTCGGCGCCGTACTCTTTGAGCCCGCCCCCAAGGATGTGTCCATGGACGCCTGGATGGGCATAGCCTATCTCAGCGTGTTCTGCACCGCCATCTGCTTCTTCCTCCAGGCCTGGGGCATACAGTATACCAACTCCTCCGTGGCCGCCATGATAATGACCCTGGAGAGCGTTTTTGGCGTGCTCACCTCCGTGCTGTTTTACGGCGAGCTTGTAACGGGGAAGATGCTCCTGGGCTTTGTACTCATTTTCCTGGCCGTTGTCTTCAGCGAGGTGAAGCTGCCCTTCTTCAAGGGCCATAGGCCGGACGGAGCCTGAGAACACAAACCATAAGTCGACATAATCAAGTTGACATAATAATAAAAGACACATCCTGCATTTATCCGCAGGATGTGTCTTTTTATGCCCTGGATGTTCAGTTCAGCTGAAGGCTGGTGTCGCCAATGGTGATGGCCGTGACGGCGTGGATGTCAATGGTGTCCTGCCAGTTGCAATAGAAATAGGCTATGCCGTTTTCATATTTCTGGATGGAGTCGCAGCCGGGGGCGGAAAAGTCTGAACCGTCTGCCATGTGCAGCGTGCCTCTTGTGACCTGGTCGGCGGCCCTGATCCAGGCCGTATTTTCATCCCTGTCCATCAGACTGAAATCCTCCATCTCCACCAGGAACCAGACGCCTGTGGCGCTGAGCTCTATACCCAGCACTCGGCCGGACTCATCATAGCCCTCCGGAGAAAATACAAGGGGCCTGTCAAACAGGCACAGCCTTTTCTCCAGCTCCGGCGCTTCCACAGTGAAGCGGCCAATGAGCACATCGTCGGGGAAGAGCCTTACCGTGAGCTCTGCGTCGCCGCTTTCCCAAAACCGAGATGGATGGATATAGCAGTGCATGGTGGCCGTCCTGGTCTGGGCATCGTAAAGGACATGCTCTTGGGTGATATCTGCGTAGCTTATCCCGCTGGGAGCAAGGTCACTGTATACCGGCTCGGCGTATACCCAGTGCTCACCGTCGTGGGATAGCTCTATGCAATCCTCGTCGGGGATCACATACCTGAAATCAATGGGGGAGACGTTGAAATAAATGTCAACGGTATTGGCGTAACTGACGGCGGACAGGGGAGTTACCCTGATATCCTCCACGCCGTCGCCAGCGGCTTCATCTCCGTCCTCCGGCAGGGGATATTCCACGTAGCTGTCGGTGCCGGTCTGGTCGATGTGGTATTTCTCCCTCAGCTCCTGCTGCCGCTGCCGGTGTATGCTGTAGCCTATGGCAAAGGCGGACACTGCAAAGAAAGCGGATATTATTGCCGCTATCAAGAGCGTGCGCCCCCAGCGTCTGGATGGGCGGGAAGTTTTATTTTCGCTGTGTATCTTGTTCATTACCGTCTCCTTTATCTTTTGGGGGGAGACATCGTTCCGGCGCTCAAGGCGGACTGTATCCTCCTCAATGAGCTCCAAGAGTTCGCTTATCTTATATTCCATCAATGCCGCCTCCCTCCTGCAAGCTGCGGCCCAGGGCCTCCCGGCCCCGGCGCAGCTTGGTCTTCACCGTGGACTCGTTGATGCCCAGCTGCCTGGCGATGTCCTTCAGCTTTTGCCCGTAGTAATAGTGGCGGAGGAATATCTCCCGCTCCGGGTAAGGCAGGCCGTCCACCGCCCGGCGGACTATCTGGGCCAGCTCCTTTTCGGTGTACGCTGTCTCTGGGCCGGGAACGTCTGTTGCCAGAACGTCCTCCTCAAAGGGCAGTTCCATATGCTGCTGCCTCAGCCGGTTCAAGGCCGTATGCCGGGCCACGGCGCTGAGCCAGGGGCGGAGCTTTCCGGGCCGTACTTTCTCCCGGCCCTCCCACAGGGCCAGGAACACGTCCGCCGTCACTTCCTCAATATCACCCTGGCCCAGGGCCTGGCCTATGAGACTGTAGACTATGCTGCTCACATAGCCGGTGTAGCGCTCAATGAACCAGCCCAGGGCCGCCTCGTCCCCGGCCTTCAGCCTTTTCAATATCTTTCCTTCATCCACGGCTTTCACCTTACTTTC
>DVHY01000018.1 GCA_018711755.1 Candidatus Limivicinus faecipullorum
GAGAAAATTTCCCGGCTGAGCATATGCCGGCGGCTCTTTTCTGTATGGGATTGAATTTTATTAAAAGCCGGTATAATAAAATAACTTCTTATACCATACCGGGAGCGGAGGGGGAAACGCTGATTGCCGCAGGCAGATATCCTGGCCTTGACATAAAAAACTTGACAAATACCCGGTGGGGGTATATACTCAATATACCCCACGGGGGTATATTGAACAGATAAGGGGGGGAGCCTCAATGCTGAGAGATCCGGAGCGGCGAGAGCCGGAGGCGGAACAGACTTTGGCGCCGGAGGCAGGGCAGAGCCCGGAGCCGGGCCCGGGGCGGTGCTGCTGCGCCGGGGAAGAGAGCCCGGAGCCTGCGGGCTGCCTGGAGGATACGGAGCAGGGCTGCTGCCATGAGCGGAAAAAACACCGCAGCGAAGAGGAGTACAGGAACCTCATCAACCGCCTGAACAGAGTTGAGGGCCAGATACGGGGCATCCGGGGCATGGTGGAAAAGAGCGCCTACTGTCCAGACATTTTGTCCCAGGTCTCGGCGGCCACGGCGGCTCTCAACGCCTTCAGCCGGGAGCTGCTGAGCCAGCACATAAGGGATTGTGTGGCCGGAGATATACGGGCGGGCAGGGACGAGACCATCGACGAGCTGCTGTACACCCTGCAGAAACTGATGAAGTAACCGAGGTTTGACAGATGAAACAATATGATGTGACGGGCATGAGCTGCGCCGCCTGCTCGGCCCGGGTGGAAAAGGCGGTGTCGGCCCTGGAGGGCGTGGAGTCCTGCGCCGTCAACCTCCTGACCAACTCCATGTCCGTGGAGGGCAGCGCCGGTGAGGAGGAGATAATCCGGGCGGTGGAGGCTGCAGGCTACGGCGCCAGCGCCAAGGGCGGCGGGGAGAAAAAGGCGGCTCAGGAGGAAGCCCTGAAAGACAGGGATACCCCGGTGCTGAAGCGCCGCCTTATAAGCTCTCTGGGCTTTCTGCTGCTGCTGATGTATATCTCCATGGGCCACGGCATGTGGGGCTGGCCGGTGCCGGCGCTGCTGGAAAACAGCGCCATGGCCTTTGCCCTGAGCCAGCTGCTGCTCACCGCCGTGGTGATGGTGATAAACCAGAAGTTCTTTATCAGCGGCTTCAAGGGCCTCATCCACCGGGCCCCCAATATGGACAGCCTGGTGGCTCTGGGCTCCGGGGCGGCTTTCATATACAGCTGCGCCGTGATGTTCCAGATGTGCGCTCAGGGGGAGGCCGCCTCCGCCCATCTGCGCCATGAGCTGTACTTCGAGTCGGCGGCCATGATACTGACTCTCATAACCGTGGGCAAGATGCTGGAGGCCCGCAGCAAGGGCAGGACCACCGACGCCCTGCGGGGGCTTATGGAGCTTGCGCCCAAGACCGCCACTCTGGTGGAAGACGGCCGGGAGCGCACGGTGCCCATAGAGCAGCTGAACAAGGGGGACATCTTTGCGGTGCGCCCGGGGGAGAGCATCCCTGTGGACGCCGTCATAACCCAGGGCAGCAGCAGCGTGGACGAGTCCGCCCTCACCGGGGAGAGCATCCCCGTGGACAAGACCGTGGGGGACAGGGTCTCCGCCGCCACGGTGAACCAGGCGGGCTATATCCTCTGCCGGGCCACCCGGGTGGGGGAGGATACCACCCTCAGCCAGATAATCAAAATGGTGGAAGAGGCCAGCGCCACCAAGGCCCCCATAGCCAAGGTGGCGGACAAGGTCTCCGGGGTGTTCGTGCCGGCGGTCATGGCCATAGCCCTCGTCACCATGGCCATCTGGCTGCTGCTGGGGGAGAGCATAGGCTTTGCCCTGGGGCGGGGCATATCCGTGCTGGTGATAAGCTGCCCCTGCGCCCTGGGTCTGGCCACGCCGGTGGCCATCATGGTGGGCAGCGGCCTGGGGGCCAGGCAGGGATTGCTGTTCAAGACCGCCGCCTCCCTGGAGGCTGCGGGCCGGGTGGAGACTGTTGTGCTGGACAAGACCGGAACTATAACCGCCGGGAGCCCGGAGATAACGGATATCCTGCCCGCCCCGGGCGTGAGCGACAGGGAGCTGCTGCGCTTTGCCGCCGCGCTGGAGCGTAAGAGCGAGCACCCCCTGGCCAAGGCCATAATCAAGGGCTCAGCGGAACTGGGGCCGGAGCTGCCGGAGGCGGAGGATTTCCAGGCTCTGCCGGGCAACGGCCTGACTGCTCTTATAGAGGGAAGGAGCGCCGCCGGAGGCAGCCTGGACTTCATATCCGGCCTTGTCCGGGTGCCGGAGGAGCTGCTCGCCCAAGCCGGGGAACTGGCCTCCCAGGGAAAGACGCCCCTGCTCTTTGCCGCCGGCGGAGAGCTCATGGGCATAATAGCCGTGGCGGACGTTATCAAGCCGGACAGCCCCGAGGCGGTGCGGCAGCTTAAAAACATGGGCATCAATGTGGTGATGCTCACCGGGGACAATGAGCGCACCGCCAGGGCCATAGGCCGCCAGGCGGGGGTGGACCGGGTGATAGCCGGGGTGCTGCCCCAGGGCAAGGAGGCGGCCATCCGGGAGATATGCTCCGGCGGGCTAACCGCCATGGTTGGCGACGGCATAAACGACGCCCCGGCCCTGAAGCGCTCCGACCTGGGCATAGCCATAGGCGCCGGGGCGGACATCGCCATAGACGCCGCCGACGTGGTGTTGATGAAGGGCAGCCTAATGGACCTGTGCGCCGCCATACGCCTGGGGAGAGGAACCCTGAGGAACATCCACGAGAATCTGTTCTGGGCCTTCTTCTATAACAGCATCGGCATCCCGGTGGCGGCGGGGGCTCTGACGGGCCTGGGCATAAGCCTCAGTCCCATGATAGCCGCAGCGGCCATGAGCCTCAGCAGCTTCTGCGTGGTGACCAATGCCCTGAGGCTGAATCTGCTGGACGTACATTCCCCCAAAAGGGACAGATATATAAAACACAAAAACAAAAACAATGAAAAAGCCCGGGAGGGCGAGGAGGTAAAAACCATGACAAGAACCATGAAGATCGAAGGCATGATGTGTCCCCACTGCGAGGCCAGAGTGAAGAAGGCCCTGGAGGAGCTGGAGGGCGTGGAAAAGGCGGAGGTGAGCCATCAGACCGGCACAGCTGTTGTCACCTGCAGCGGCGTCTCCGACGAGGCCCTGAAGGCCGCCGTGGAAAAACAGGACTACAAGGTGCTGGGCATAGACTGAGAGAAGAGGAACAGCAAAAAAGCGATGCGGAGCCTTGAATGGGCTCAAAAAGTCAGACAGTAATTGAAGCAAAAACATAGCCAAAAGGGCCTGCCGTCCGGGAATACCAGACGGCAGGCCCTTTTGCTTTGATGCCTGCACTGACGCGGAAGACTGGATAAGGGAGCGGCTCCTGGCTGATACGCTCAATAGGCATAAAAAAACGGAGCAAGCTGTACGGCTTGCTCCGACGCTGGTGCGCGAGGCGGGACTTGAACCCGCACGTCCGGAGTGGACACTAGAACCTGAATCCCCAAAAGCGGTATTAGCCCCCTGTTACCGGGCCTAATGCGTTTTACCCCATCCCGAAAAATCCTTGGTATTTCAGGCAGTTCCACACCGTGCGACAAATCAAGACAAACTCCAATTTTATTCGTTTTTTGAAAGTGTTAGAAATGTGTTAGAAAAGCCTGTTTGCAGGT
>DVHY01000180.1 GCA_018711755.1 Candidatus Limivicinus faecipullorum
CTCATCCCCGTGTTCCCCGGCACCAACTGCGAGTACGACAGCGCCAGGGCCATGGCCGACGCCGGAGCCGAGCCGGAGATAATGGTGATAAACAACCTCTCCTCCCAGGGCATAGCCCGCAGCGTGGAGGACTTCGCCAGGGCCCTGGGCCGCTCCCAGATGATATTCATCCCCGGCGGCTTCTCCGGCGGCGACGAGCCCGACGGCTCCGGCAAGTTCATCACCGCCTTCTTCCGCAGCGCCGCCGTGAAAGAGGGGGTCACGGAACTGCTGGAAAAGCGGGACGGCCTCATCTGCGGTATCTGCAACGGCTTCCAGGCCCTGATAAAGCTGGGTCTGGTGCCCTACGGCAAGATAATTGACACCGACGAGAGCTGCCCCACCCTCACCTTCAACACCATCGCCCGGCACCAGTCCCGCATCGTCCGGGTGCGGGTGGCCTCCAACCTCTCCCCCTGGCTGCGGCGCACCAGGGTGGGGGATATATACAGCGTGCCCATTTCCCACGGGGAGGGCCGCTTCCTGGCCTCCGAGGAGCTTGTCCGCTCCCTGGCGGCCAGGGGCCAGATAGCCACCCAGTATGTGGACCTGGAGGGCAGAGCCAGCGGCGACGTACACTTCAACCCCAACGGCTCCGCCTTTGCGGTGGAGGGCATCTGCTCCCCCGACGGCCGGGTCTTCGGCAAGATGGGTCACGCCGAGCGCATCGGCTCCGGCCTCTACAAAAACGTCCCCGGCAGCTACCACATGGAGATGTTCCGTTCCGCCGTGGAATACTTTAAATAAATACCGACAAGGAGAGAGATGCTTATGCCCTGGCTCAGCGACATTGAGATAGCTCAAAGCTGCACTATGCGCCCCATCGGCGAGATAGCCGAAAAGGCCCACATTGACGGGAAATATCTGGAACAGTACGGCCGCCACAAGGCCAAGGTGGAGCTCTCCTTCCTGGAGGAGAGCCCCCGGAAAGAGGGCAGGCTGGTGCTGGTCACCGCCATAACCCCCACCCCCGCCGGGGAGGGCAAGACCACCACCACCATCGGCCTGGCCGACGGCCTGCGCCACATTGGCAAGGAGGCCGTGGTGGCCATGCGTGAGCCCTCCCTGGGCCCGGTGTTCGGGGTGAAAGGCGGCGCCTGCGGCGGCGGCTACGCCCAGGTGGTGCCTATGGAGGACATAAACCTCCACTTCACCGGGGACATCCACGCCATAGGCACCGCCAACAATCTCCTGGCCGCCATGCTGGACAACCACATCCAGCAGGGCAATGCCCTGGGCATAGACGTTAAGCGGATAACCTGGAAGCGCTGCCTGGACATGAACGACCGGCAGCTGCGCTTCATAGTGGACGGCCTGGGCGGGCGCGCCAATGGCGTGCCCCGGGAGGACGGCTTCGACATCACCGTGGCCAGCGAGATAATGGCGGTGCTGTGCCTGGCCGGCTCCGTCAAAGACCTGAAAGAGCGGCTGAGCCGCATAGTGGTGGGCTATAATTTTGAAGGCAAGCCCGTGACCTGCGGAGAGCTGAAAGCCGCCGGAGCCATGGCCGCCCTGCTGAAGGAGGCCATAAAGCCCAACCTGGTGCAGACTCTGGAGGGCACCCCCGCCTTTGTCCACGGCGGCCCCTTCGCCAACATTGCCCACGGCTGCAACTCCGTGCTGGCCACCCGCATGGCTCTGCGCTGCGGGGAATACGCCGTCACCGAGGCGGGCTTCGGCGCCGACCTGGGGGCGGAGAAGTTTTTGGACATCAAGTGCCGCTCCGCGGGGCTGACCCCCTCCGCCGTGGTGGTGGTGGCCACGGTCCGGGCTCTTAAGATGCACGGGGGCCTTGCCAAGACGGAGCTTAACCGGGAGGACCTGGGCGCTCTGGAAAAGGGCGTGCCCAACCTGCTGCGCCATGTGTCCAACATCAAGAATGTCTACGGCCTGCCCTGCGTGGTGGCGGTGAACAAATTCCCCACGGACACCGACAGGGAGGTCCAGTTCATCATCGAAAAATGCCGGGAGCTGGGGGTGAACGTGGTTCTCTCCGACGTGTGGGCCAAGGGCGGCGAAGGCGGCGTGGAGCTGGCAAAGGAAGTGGTGCGTCTCTGTGAAGAGGAGCAGGGCGACTTCCGCTTCAGCTATGAGCTGGACTGCTCCATTGAGGAAAAGCTCAGCACCGTGGTGCGGCGCATCTACGGAGGCCAGGGCATCAGCGTGCTGCCCGCCGCCAAAAAGCAGATACAGGAGCTCACCGCTCTGGGCTTTGACAAGCTGCCGGTGTGCATAGCCAAGACCCAGTACAGCTTCTCCGACGACCCGGCCAAGCTGGGGGCTCCGGAGGGCTTTACCGTGACCATAAAGAATGTGAAGGTCTCCGCCGGGGCAAACTTCATTGTAGCTCTCACCGGGGATATAATGACCATGCCGGGCCTGCCCAAGTCCCCCGCCGCCGAGGGGATAGACCTGGACGACAGCGGCGTCATCAGCGGACTATTCTAAAAGGAAGAGAGAGAAATGAAACTTATTATCGCATCCAACAACGCCCACAAGCTCATTGAGATAAAGGACATCCTGGGCGGGATGTTCGACGAGATAGTCTCCCTGAAGGAGGCGGGCATTGACCATGAGACCGTGGAGGACGGCAAAACCTTCATGGAAAACGCCGTGAAAAAGGCCAGGGAGATAGCGGAGATATCCGGCTGCTGGGCCATCGCCGACGACAGCGGCATATGCGTGGACGCCCTGGGCGGGGCCCCCGGCATCTACTCCGCCCGCTTCTCCGGCCGCCACGGGGACGACGCGGCCAACAACCGCCTGCTGCTGGAAAAGCTGGAGGGCGTGGAGGACCGGGGCGCCCACTACACCTGCGCCATAGCCCTGGTGGGGCCCGAGGGCAGCATATATGAGGCCGAGGGCTACATGTACGGCACTATCGGCTTTGAGGAAAAAGGGGAAAACGGCTTCGGCTACGACCCCCTGTTCATCCTGCCTCAGGAGGGCGGGCTCACCGCCGCCCAGATAAGCCCCCAGGAGAAAAACCGCATCAGCCATCGCTCCCAGGCCCTGCACAAGCTGCTCCAGGAGATCGGAAAAGAAAAATAAAAAGGGTATAAAAAAACCGGGATTTGGTTTGAAACCAAAGCCCGGTTTTTTAGTTATTCACTATTCACTATTAGTTATTCACTTTCTTGCCGGGCTTCACGTTCATGTCCGGCTCGATGCTGCCGGATATCTCACCGTGCTCCCGCTCAAAATTCCTGATGCTGTCCCTTATCAGCACAAGCACATGGCTGTTCACCGAGCGGCCCTCATAGTCCGCCACATAGCCCAGTTTCTGAAGCATCTCTTCCTCCATGCGTATGGATACGCTTTTTATCGCCATAAAACCACCCCTGTTTGAATATACAATATATTCATATTATGGTCAATACAAGCGTATGGGCCAGGGAAACATCATTTCACTTCTATCATCTGTCCGGCCAAGCTCACGGCGGTGACACTGTCAAGGTCTATGGGTTGGGGGAATATTTCGGTGTTCAGCAGCACTCCGCCATCCCTGCCATAGCTTACAGACACGGCCGGGAAGGCCAGGCTGCTGCCGTCGGCAAAATATATGAGGCCGCTGTCTTTGAACTGCCATTGGGCGGATGTATAGCCCATGCTCTGCTCTGCAAGCCAGTTCTCTTCCTCCTGGGATAGGGAATTGAAATTGCTGTTGTCCTCCAGATACCGCTCATAGTCCGCCCAGTCCAGCACCCAGGCCGCCCCACAGGGGTAGAGCTCCGCCCCCAGCAGGCGTATGGGGTTTTCCTGGTCCCTATTCAGAAATTCCACCGGCTGGGCCAGTCTGAGACTCAGGCCCTCCGACGAGGGTTCCGGCAGCTGATACACCCCCAGGCTGGGGATGACCTGGCCGTTCACCAACATTTTCAGCTCTATCTCCTTGGGCCAGCCCTCTCCCAGGCTGTTCTTCCAATCCCTGGCAAACAGGCAGAGGGTGAGGCTTTCTGTCCGGTCATCGTAGACCGCCGCCTGGAGCTCGCTGCCGTAGCCGGCATTGGACAGGAGCACCAGCGGCTGCCCGTCAGGCCTGGTATACAGTCCGTTTATGTACAGCTTTCCGCTGTCCATGCTCAGATAGCCCGGGTCCAGCTCGCTGAGCTTCACATAGCAGCAGTAGTCCTCCCCCTGGGCATAGGCCCCCAGTATCTCCACCTGGGGCAGGCTGTAGCCGCTGTCTATAGAGGCATCGGCGGCTATCAGCAGATATTCCTCCAGGCACAGGTTCTGCTCGTTCATGTACTCCGCCACCGGCTCCCCCACATAGCGGAACACAGTGCCGATGGTGCCGCCGGTCACATCCATTTTGCCTTCCGGGAATCGCTGGATAAAACCGTATTCCCCGCAGTGCTCATTGAGCCAGTCCCTGGTTTCAAGCCAGCCCGCTCTCAACTGTTCCATGAGTTCCTGATCCTGCTGCTCCTGGGTGGTATAGTTTCCTCCGTCGGGCAGTCTGGCCAGGATCACCGACAGGCCGGACTGGAGATCCAGCTTGGTGGCGCTTCTGTAAACGTCCCAGCTTCCGGAGAGCTGAGGTTCGCCGGAAAAGCTCTCGGCTATCTCCTCCAGGGTCTCCTCATAGCTCTCATAGGCTCTGAACACCGCCACCTCGTGGCCTGCCGAGCGGCAGTCGGAGAGCATGCGCTCCAGGCTCTCCGACGCCCGGCTGTCCAGATACAGGGCGGGCAGCTCCTCAGTCTCCTCCCTTATCTGGGTGAGGTTTTCAGGGGCATAGTCCGAGCCCTCACCGTCTTTGGGGATGACGAAAAAGAGGCTTGCATCCACGGCGGTTTCGGAGGCGGCAGGGGCCGAAGCCTCAGTCCCGGCCAGGTATTCCTCCAGGCACAGGTCCCGGCTGCCGAGATATTCCGCCGCACCATGGCCCACATAGCGAAACAGGTTCTCCAGGCCGTTTATGCCGGTGATTTGTTCCTTGTCCGGGGGGAATCGCTGTATGAAGCCGAAGCCGGCGCAGTTTTCCTCCAGCCAGCTCAGGGTCTCCTGCCAGGCCGCCTGTTCCTCCTGGGCCTGGCGGCTATCGGCAGCCGGGTCATAGTCGCCGGCGGCACGGCGTTCCAGCAGCACGGCCAGGCCGGTCTGCCGCTCCCGGCTTATTGGGCTCCGGGCGCTCTTTGTCCCGTCGGACATCTCCATGTCCCCATACATGGTCTGCAGGTCGTCATAGCTGGTGTAGGCCATGCCCACTTCCACCTGGTGGCCCGCTGAGCGGCAGGCGGCAAGCATGCTGTTCAAATCGCTCATCATGCGCAGGTCCACATACCAGGTACCGCTCCGGCCGTCCCCCATCTGTATCTGGCCCAGCTCCGGCGGGGCGTAGTCCGCCCCCTCGCCCTCCTCCGGGATGACGAACAGCAGTTGGGCATCTTCCTCGGGCAGGCCCCCTTCCGCTTCGGACTCTCCCTCCGCAGCCAAAGACTCCGGGCCGGCTTGGGGGTTCTCGTCCTCCGTCACCGGGTCGGTGAGAAAGCACACAGCCACCACGGCGCAGGCCGCCAGAGCCGCCAGGCTTATCCAGAAGCCGGGCTTTTTGTAGTTCAGCACCGATTTTATCCGCCCCTTTACGCTCAGTTCCCCAAAGGCCAGGGGGCAGGCCCCTATCATCCGGGGCCGGACGCTGCAATTTAACAACGCGGCGGAGTAGGCCCGGCGCTCCTCCCGGCCCATATCCCTCAGCACCCGCTCATCACAGGCCGACTCTATATCCCGGCACAGCAGCACATAGGCCAGCCACACCAGGGGATTGAACCAGTGCACCGCCAGGGGGATAAAGGCCAGGGGCTTTATCCAGTTGTCCCGCCGTTTCAGGTGGGCCTTCTCATGGGCCAGGACCATCTCCCGGTCTCTCTCCGACAGGCCCAGAGGCAGGTATATCACCGGGCGGAAAATGCCCAGCACAAAGGGCGTATCCACCATGGCCCCCTCCCGCACGCCGGGCCCCGCCAGCACCGCCTCTCTCAGGCGCAGCTTAAGACGCAGGAAACTGAAAGCTCCATAGCCCAGCATCACAAGGCCGCCCAGCAGCCAGACCCAGCCGGACAGGGCCGTCAGCACCTGGAGGGGGTCCACGCTGGCCCCGATCTCCGGGGCAAAGCTCTCGTTTATCACGGGATTCAGGGCGCTGTCCAGGG
The DNA here is from genome assembly GCA_018711755.1 of Candidatus Limivicinus faecipullorum. Lineage (GTDB taxonomy): Bacteria > Bacillota > Clostridia > Oscillospirales > Oscillospiraceae > Limivicinus > Limivicinus faecipullorum. The sequence continues at coordinate 6,198 of DVHY01000180.1, forward strand.
CGGGCAGGCCGCTGTCTATAACATCCACCTGGGACGGGCCGTTGTAGCCGCCCTCCTGGGTGGGCAAGACCTGGATGCCGCTGACCCTCACCGGGGGCAGAGTCCCCGGCTCGGCTATGGCGGCGCTCACCGTCCGGCGGCTGGGGATGAGGCTCAGGGCGCTCTCCACGGATACGGGCAGCAGCAGCCTCAGGCCCACCAGCAGCCACAGGGCGCATATAAGGGACTTGGGCGCCCGCTTCAACACCAGGCGCAATATCAGCACCGCCAATATCATCCAGGAGGCCGCTATGCTCAGGTTCAGCAGTTCTATGAACAGCTTATCCATCTTCACCCTCCCCGTAGGCATCTATGAGCTTTCGCAGCTCATCCACTTCCTCCCGGCTCATCCTCTTGCTGCGGGTGAAGGCCGCCACGAAAGAGGGCAGGTTCCCCTCAAAGACCCGGTCCACCAGCTCGTCCAGCTCCTCGGCCTGGACCTCCTCCTTGCTCACCAGGCTGGTGACCACCGTGTCCTCGTTCTTCAATACCCCCCGCTGGCTCAGCCGCTTTATCACCGTATAGGTGGTGGCCTTGCTCCAGCCCAGCTTCTCCCGGCACAGCTCCACCAGACGGCCGCTCTTCACCGGCTCGTTCTCCCAGAGGATAAGGCAGAAACGGTATTCGCTCTCAAATATCTTTGGTACAGACATATGTATCACCTCATAACAAAAACGGTTGAATGCATTCGACTGATTTTAGTCTACTACATTCAACCGTCACTGTCAAGTCTAATTTATTAAACCAGCTGGAAGATTTCTCCGAAGCTCTTTCTCTCCCTCTTCCCGTCGGGCCACTGGATGAGCAGGGAGTAGTCCTCTTCCACGGAGAGGGCCCGGACTTTTACCCGGGAGCCCTCATGGTCGATGAGGATGTCCCGGCCGGGGGTGATGCAGCGGCGGCGGTACTCCTCTATGAAGGCTCCGCCATCCTCTCCCCAGCCGGCGTACACCCTGTCCAGGTTTTCTACAAAAGCGGCCATGAGCTTTTCCAGCTCATAGCCTTTCCCCGTCTCCAGGTACAGGGAGGAGGCGATGCTTTGCAGCTGAGGGGGGAAGCTCTCCGTATTCACGTTTATGCCGGTGCCCACTATCACCCAGCCGCCCTCCTTCTGCCAAGCGGCCTCGGTGAGGATGCCGGATATCTTTTTCCCATTCAGCATTAGGTCGTTTGGCCATTTTATGTCCGGGGAGAGGCCGCAGCTCTCTTCAATGGCGGCGCAGGCCGCCAGGGCCCCGGCGCAGCTGAGCCGGGCGGCCTTCTCCGGGGAGCAGTCCGGCCGCCAGAGTATGGACAGATACAGGCCTCCCGGCGGGGAAGTGAAGCGGCGGCCCAGCCGGCCCTTGCCCCCGGTCTGCTCCAGGGCCGCCGCCACGGCGCCGTGGGGAGCGCCCTGCCGGGCCAGTTCTTTTAAGCGGGTATTTGTGGAATCGGTGCTTTCGGCAAAGTATATTGGGGCCTCCCGGCCTTCTATGAGTTTCAGTTCCCTCATGCTTTCACCAGGGCCAGGAAGTCACTTACCGCCTGACTGCCTCCGGCCACTACCGAGCTCTTGCGGCCGTCCAGGGGCAGAGGACTGCCGTCCAGGCAGCAGCAGCGGCCCCCGGCCTCGTTCACTATCAGCATGCCGGCGGCGATATCCCACAATGAGACCTTGGGCTCAAAGTAGACCCCCGCCCGGCCCGCGGCGGCGGAGCACATGTCCAGGGCCGCAGAGCCCTCCCGGCGGATGTCCAGGCCGGCGATGAAGGCCTTTTTTATAAGTTCAAAGGTGCTGTCCGCCAGCTCCGGGTCATAGGGGGAGGTGCCGCAGCAGACCAGGCTCTCCGACAGGGGCAGGGCGCTGACTTTTATCTCCCGGCCGTTGAGCCGGGCTCCCCGGCCTTTCACGGCGGTGAAGCACTCGTCCACATAGGGGTTGTACACCGAGGCGGCGGTGAGCTGCCCCCGGCTCATATAGGCCACGGAGACGGCGCTGTGGTGGAAGCCCCGGACAAAGTTCATGGTGCCGTCGATAGGGTCGATGATGAACACATGCTCCGCCTCCAGGCTGTCCCGGCGGCTGTTCTCCTCGCAGAAGAAGGACGCTCCCGGCACGGCCTCGCTCATGCGCTTTATCAGCAGCTCCTGCACCTTTCTGTCAAATTCCGTCACCACGTCCCGGTGGCCGGTCTTTATCTCCGCCAGGATGCCCCGGGCGTGGAGTATCAGCTCCGCAGCCTCCTTCTGGGCGGCGGTCATCCTTTCAAGTATCTCTGTGTGCTTGAGCATATCTTCCTCCTTGTTTCTTGCCGCAAATACACGGACGTATATAAGCGCCGCCCGGCCGCAATACCGGCCGGGGCGGCGCCTGTGTCTCTCAGCGCTTCCAGGTGGAGGGGGCGAAGAGTATGAGTATGGGGTATATCTCCAGGCGGCCTATGAGCATGGCGAAGGTCAGCACTATCTTGGAGCCGTAGGAGAAGATGTTGAAATTCCCCGTGGGTCCCACCAGGGATATGCCCGGGCCGATGTTGGACAGGCAGGAGAGCACGGCGGTGAAGTTGGTGGCGGTGTCGTGGTCGTCCAGGGACACCAGGAAAGTGCCCAGCACCAGCAGCACCACGAAGCAGGCGAAGAAGGTGTTCACCGCTCTCATGCCCGCCTCGTCCACCCGCTTGCCGTCCATCTGCACCCGGGTAACTGTGCGAGGGTGTATCATCTGGCGTATCTCACAGGTAATGTTTTTGAACACCATCACCACTCTGGAAGTTTTTAAGCCGCCGCCGGTACTGCCGGCACAGGCCCCGCAGAACATGAGGATGACCAATATCCACTGGCAGTAGTCCGGCCACTGCACATAGTCCACAGTGCAGAAGCCGGTGGTGCTGGTGATGGAGGATACATTGAAGAAGGCGTGGCGCAGGGCGGTGAGAAAGCCTCCGCTGCTGTCTCTTATGCCCAGGGCTATGGCCAGCACCGAGGCGGCTATCAGCGCCAGATACCAGTGGAGCTCCTCGCTTTTCAGGGCCTCCCTCCAGCGGCCTATGAGCAGCAGGAAATAGAGGTTGAAGTTTATGGCAAAGAGGGCCATGAACACGGCTATAACCATTTCGATGTAGGCGCTGTTATAGGCTCCCACGCTGGCCGCCTTATTGGAAAAGCCCCCGGTGCCCGCCGAGCCGAAGGAGTGGATAAGGGCGTCAAAGAGGCTCATGCCTCCAAAGAGCAGCAGCACCACCTCCAGGGCAGTCATGACCACGTAGATGAGGTAGAGTATCTTTGCGGTCTGGCGCACCCGGGGCACCAGCTTGCCCACAGTGGGGCCGGGCACCTCCGCCCGCATGATGTGCATGGAGTGCTCCCCGCTCATGGGCAGCACCGCCATGATGAACACCAGCACGCCCATGCCCCCTATCCAGTGGGTGAAGGAGCGCCAGAACAGACAGCCCTGGCTCATCTCCTCCACGTTCTCCAGTATGGAGGACCCGGTGGTGGTGAAGCCGGACACCGTCTCGAACACGGCGTCTATGTAATTGGGGATGTCCCCGCTTATCACAAAGGGCAGAGCTCCGAACAGGGACATGAGTATCCAGCCCAGACCCACTATCACAAAGCCGTCCTTGGCGTAGATTATGCTGCTGTAAGGCTTCACCCGGGTCATTATGAAGCCGACGGCCCCGGTGAGGGCCATGGTTATCAAAAAGTGGCTGACGCTCTCGCCGTACCAGAGCCCGGCTATGGTGGGCAGCACCATAAGCGCCGCCAGGCACAGCAAAAGCATGCCCAGCACCCGGCAAATGATTCTTCGGTTCATGTCTCGTCCTCGATGATATTGTCCAGCACTTTGAGCCATCCCGCCTTGGTGACCACCACTGCGTGGTCCCCGGCGCATATCTCCGTGTCGCCGCCGGGGAGGATGGTGCGGTTGCCCCGGACTATGGCGCTGATGATTATATTGGGCTTGAGCTTCAGATCCTTCAGCGGTACGCCGATGACCTTGGAGCCCTGGCTGACCTTGAACTCCAGAGCCTCCACCTTGCCGTCGGCCAGCTTGTACAATGTCTCCATGCTGCTGCCTATGGAATTGCTCATGGCCCTCACATAGCGGGCCAGCTGCTGGGCCACCAGGGTCTTGGGGGCCACCACGCTGTCCAGCCCGGCGCTGTCCAGTATCTTGTCGTAGTACTCCCGGTTCACCTTCACCACGATCTTCCCCACGTTCATGTGCTTTGCATACATGGAGGTTATGATGTTGTCGCCGTCGTCCCCGGTGAGGGCCACGAAGGCGTCGCAGCTGAGGATGCCCTCTTCCAGCAGCACCTCGCTGCGGGTGGCGTCGCCAAAGATGATGTTGGCCTCGGGGATGAGGTCGCACAGCTCGTCGCAGCGGCTGCGGTTGGATTCCACCACGGTGATGGCCATGCCGCTGTCCAAAAGCATGCGGGTGAGATATACGGCAATACGGCCGCCCCCCATTATCATCACCCGGCGCACCGGCTTCTTGTACTGGCCGGTGGCTATGAAAAATTTACGCAGCTCCCGGTCCGCTCCGGTGATGCTCAAAAGGTCGCCGCTTCTCAGGGTGAAGTCGCCGTTGGGGATTATGGCCTCCCCGTCCCGCTCCACCACGCCCACCAGGACCTTGGCGTTGAAGTTCTGGGGCAGCTGCTTGAGCTGCATGCCGTCCAGCTTGCCGCCGGAGCGCACCCGGTGCTCCACTATCTCGGCACTGCCCTTGGAAAAGGCGTCCACCCTGGTGGCGCTGGGGAAGCGCAGGATGCGGGATATCTCCTTTGCACACTCCAGCTCCGGGTTCACTATCACCGACAGGCCCAGAGCCTCCCGGAGAAATTCCATCTGCCGCAGATAAGCCGTGTCCCTTATGCGGGCTATCACATGCTTGGTGCCCAGCTTCCTGGCGGATATGCCGCAGACCATGTTGGTCTCGTCGCTGCGGGTGGCGGCCATGAGCAGGTCCGCATCGGCGGCCCCCGCCTCCAGCAGGGTCTCGGAGTTGGTGGCGCTGCCCTCCACGCATATCACGTCCAGATTGTTGGACAGATTGCTTATGGTGGCCGCGTCGTTGTCGATAACGGTGATGTCATGGCCCTCGTCGGCCAGGATGCCCGCTACGCTGTAGCCTATCTTGCCTGCGCCGGCAATGATTATTTTCATCTTTTTTTCTCCAGTCTCCCCGGCGTCGGGGGGAAATATTTGCTTTGCTATGAAATATAACATATTCCCAAACTTTTGTAAAGTCTTTTGCGGCCGGGTATAATATTGATAATTTCCCCGGATTGTGATAAACTGTTATGGAAAATTTCCTCAGGAGACAGACGATAAAGGCATGTTTAAAGGATTTACACCCCAGACCAGCAATTTTTTCTGGGAACTGGCTTTCAATAACGAGAGGCCCTGGTTCCTGGAGCACAAGGAAGAATTTGAACGGGTTCTGAACACCCCCTTCAAGGCCCTGGCGGAGGATACGGCGGAGCTGATGGCCCGGCGCTTCCCCGACCGCAGCTTCCGGCTCCACGTCTCCCGTATATACAGGGACGCCCGGCGGCTCTTCGGCCGCGGGCCCTACAAGGACCATATGTGGTTCTCCCTGAAAGACAACGGCATCCTGCTGGAGGGCCCCTGCTTCTGGTTCGAGGTGGGCGCCGCCGACTACAGCTACGGCATGGGCTTCTACAGCGCCACCGCCGCCCAGATGGCCGCCTTCCGCCGGAAAGTGGCGGCAAACCCCGCCCGCTTTGAGCGGCTGGCCAAGGCTGCCTCCCGGACGGGCTTTTCCGTCACCGGGGAGGAATACGCCCGGCCCAAGGGGAAAATCAGCCCCCTCATCGACCAGTGGTATAACCGCAAGCGGCTGGGCCTGGAGATCTCCCGGGATTTCGGCGGAGATATACTCAGCCCGGAACTGCCGGAGCTGCTGGCGGATTCATTTGAAAAGCTGCTGCCCATGTACGACTTCTTCATGGAGATATACCGGGAAGAGCCGGGCAGCCGGCGCAGCTGACACAGGGAGGATACCATGGAACAAAAGGCAGCCGGGCTTGCCGTTATCATGCCCGCCTTCAACGCCGGGAAATATATAGAAAAAGCCGTGCGCAGCATATTGGAACAGACTTACAGAGACCTGCGTCTTATAGTGGTGGACGACGGCTCCACCGACGACACCGCCCAGATACTCCGGCGCATCCAACAGCAGGACGGCCGGCTCAGCCCCATAAGCGTCCCCAACGGCGGCCCCGCCCTGGCCCGCAACCGGGGGCTGGAGGCCGTGGAGCCGGAGACCCGGTACGTCATGTTCGCCGACGCCGACGACGAGCTTTTGCCCGACGCCGTGGAATACGCCATGGCCGAAGCGGAGGGGGCGGATATGGTCTTCTTCGGCTTTACCATAGTGGACGCCGCCGGCCGGCAGCGCAACTACTGCGAGCCGGAACAGCTGCTGGACCGGGAGACCCTGCGCTCCGCCTTCGGGCGGCTGTACAAGGCCAACCTCTTCAACCAGGTCTGGGGCAAGCTCTTCAAGCGGGAGCTCATCGGCCAGGCCCACCGTTTCCCCGACTACCGCTGGGGAGAGGACCGGCTCTTCATCTTCAGCTGCCTGGAGGATGCCCGCAGCCTGAAGATACTGCCGGAGTGCAAGTACCGCTATATCATGCACCCCGGCGAGAGCCTTATAAGCCGCTTCTGCCTGGACAAGCCCCGGGTCTGCCTGGAGGCCGACTCCGTGGTGCAGCGGCTCTGCGCCTCCCTGGGCTGCGGAGAGGACACCGACGCCGACTGCCGCTACATGTTCGCCAAGAGCATCTTCTCCTGCATGACCACCCTGTCTTCCCGGAAATGCAGCCTGAACCTGAGAGAAAAGGCGGATTATGTGCGCGGCATCGTGAACGAGCCCCAGGTCCAGCAGCGCTGCCGGAACGTCTTCGGCGGCAGCCTGCCAAATATGCTCTGCTCCGTGGTGCGCAGCAGGCAGGTGTGGCTGAACCTGGCCGTGTTCCGCCTGCTGGTGCTGGCAGGGCGCATCTCCCCGGGCCTGTTCACCCGGCTCAAGCACAGGAAATGACTTTGGAGCTTTACATTCCTTTTTTGGAGGAAACCTAATGTTGGACCCTAACACAAGCAAAGGCCCGGACCCCCGGGAAAAATTCCCGGAGGCCGGAGCAGAAGATACCGAGTTTCAGGAGACCTGGACAGAGGACGCTCAAGTTCAGGAGACCTGGACAGAGGACACCGAGGTTCAGGAGGCCTGGGCAGAGGACACCGAGGTTCAGGAAACCTGGACAGAGGACGCCCAAGTCCGGGAGGCCGGGGGCGGGGTCTCGTCCCCTCAGGCCCCCGCCGCGCCGGCTGCGGCAAAAGCCGGGGCCTCAAAGCGCCGGCTTTCCCCCTGGCTGGCGGCGGTCTGCGCCGCAGCGCTGCTGGCGGTTCTGGCGGCCCTGGTCTGTCTCTTCATCGCCGGTTCCCGGCAGGAGCCCGCCCCGGTATTCGACCTGTACACCTACGACAGCCAGGGCCGGGTAATCACTCACGTGAAACAGCGTGCCGACGGCAGCATATCCTTCCGCCGGGAGAGCAGCTATGACGACAGCGGCAACCGCACTTCTCTGCGCATATACGACGGCAGCGGAAACCTCAGCTACGGGGAGGAGCGCAGCTATCAGGACTCCCTCCTGACGGAAAAGCTCATCATGTCCCCGGAGGGCAGCCTGCTCCAGCGCACCGAGTACGAGTATGACGCCGGGGTGCTCCTGGGCAAAAGCAGCTACGACGCCTACGGCAATCTGCTGCAATACATACGCTACACCGCCAACGGCCAGGCCCTGTACTGGGAGATATACGAATACAACCAGCAGCGGCAGGTGACCTTGTTCACCCGCTACAGTGCAGACCGCCAGCCGGACTACTGGCGGGAATACATCTATGACGAAAACGGCCTGGAGCTCAGCCGCACCCGCTACGATTCCCGGGGCGAGATCACGGACCGCAGCGAATATGAATACGATCAGCAGGGCCGCCTGCTGGTCCAGAAGCAGTTCGATTCCACCGGGGAGATGAACACCCAGACGGAATTCACCTACAACGAGGACGGCAGCTTCTCCGTATGGACTTATTTCTACGACTATGACGGCACCGTGAGCCGGGAGCTGAGCATCTACGACAAAAACGGCAACCGCACCCACTACGCCGCCTATCCCAGCGGCGGCTATCTCAGCCACGGCAGCGACAGCCGCTACGACGAGAAGGGCAACCTGGTGGAGCACTCGGAGTTCGGCCTCTACGGCGTCACCTACAAGTGGTACACCTACGAGTACGACGAGCAGGGCAGGGAACTGCGGCGCTATACCACCGGCCTCTATGAGCGGCCCAGCAGCTATGAGAACGTCTACGACCAGGATGGCAACTGCATAGAGCGCATCTACTACGACGAGATGGGCAACGAGACCGACCGGGTTGAAAACCCCGCCCCGGAAGTCTCCTTCCGCATGATCTACCGCCCGGATTGGTAAAGTCTGTTGCCATATATATCCTGAACAGGCGACGGGAGACCCGCCGCCTGTTCTCTTTATATCCCGCCGTCTCTCCGGCCCGTCCCGGCTCCGCCCGGCTCAGGCCGCCTGGTCCTCTATGCCCGCCGCCCGGAGCATATCGTTTATGCTCACGGCGTAGCCCCGGGTGGGGTCGTTGACAAACACATGGGTACGTCCATGATACCTACATTATAGCTTGGGCAACCGTGGGAAAAGATCTATCTCGATTTTTCCTCCGGCTTCTCGCTTGTACTCCACCTTACATAGCACGGCTTTAAGTAGTCGGTTTCTTTCTTCCGGACTCATTTCGTAATAGCTTTCAAGTAGCTGCTCAGTCTGCGGTATCAATTTTGGCAGGGCATCTCTTTCTTCTAATTCACCCCTAGTCTTGTCCAGCTGTTCGAGATATTGTCTTACTTCGTCCATAGACTGCTCTATCTTTTCTCGCCGTTCCTTAAAAAGCTCTAGGGTATAGACCCCTTGTTCCACCAGGTCAAAGGCATTGTCCAGTTGCTTTCTCAGCGCAGACATTCTTTCTTCCTGTTCCGCTCTCATTTCATCGCACCTGGCTATATCTTCGGCGAATCCCTTTGTCTCAATCTTGACCTTGTAACCATCCAACCATTTCCTCAGAG
>DVHY01000019.1 GCA_018711755.1 Candidatus Limivicinus faecipullorum
ATGACGGCTCTGCTGCTGGTGGATTCGATGTTTTACAGCGGCCTTTTTCGCAGGAAAAAAGTAATAAAAATGATAGAAAACAGGGAGATACCCTGACAAAAAGATTATGAAGACGCCTCCATGGAAACAAACCGGACCAATTTTAAGAACCAGGGACGGAGCAAAAGCTCCGTCCCTGATTCTCTACTTTATATCCTTTATGTACCGTCAGTGCCGTCAGTCTTTTCCGAGGCCTTGCCCATGTTCAGGCTCCTGCGGTGGCAGAAGTCCCGGTTGCCGCAGCGCTCGCAGCCCCTGCCGCAGCCCCGCTTCTTTGACTGCTTGGTGTACAGCACGGCAAAAGCCGCCGGAACAAAGGCGATAAAAAGAATTAATATCAAATAGAAGAGCTCCATAGCGGCCTCCCTGCATGGATTTTTACAGGACAATAATATCTGAGAAAGGCCGGTAATTCTGTTGCGGAGGCAACAGAGCCGAGGCATAAGCGAAAAAATCCGGGCCATGCGGCGGCATGGCCCGGAACGGGAATTATAACAGGGGGAAGGCTTATCAGTTCAGACGAATGAAAACATCGTCGGGAGTGCACACCTCATAGATATACTGGCCCCTTTCAAAGGCTATTGTGGAATTCCTGAAACAGACCACGCTGCCGTCATAGCCTGCGGGCACCCGGAAAGCCACTGTGACGCCCTTTGCGAGGAAGACGAGATTGGTGACAGAGCCGCCTCCGGGCTGCCAAGCACGGCTCCGCCCAGGACCAGGACCAGAGCCAGCAGCAGACTCAGAGGCTTTTTCAATTTTCTCATTTCTCCCATCTCCTTTTATGATTTAAATGCAAAAATAGAACTGAAAAAATTATATAATGGAAAAAAATCTCTGTCAACAGCCATGAAGAGAATATGAAGGGAAAAAGCTGGCTTTCCCTGAAAAAATCCCGCCTACCGTCCTTTGCTGTGCCGGCCCTTGCACGGCCGCCGCAGGCTTGGTATACTGGAGGCAAAAAAGGGGAGGTCCGGCAGATGATATGCAAGGCGGAGAAAGAGGACGTAAAACGGGTGTACGAGCTGATATGCGACATGGAACAGAGCGCTCTGCCCTATGAGCAATTCCAGAGGATATTCCTGGCCCAGCTGGAGGACGGGGACTATTGCTGCCTGGTGTACCGCCGGGACGGGGAGTGTGTGGGGGTGCTGAACCTGCGCTTTGAGGAGCAGCTGCACCACGCCGGGAAAATAGCCGAAGTGATGGAACTGGCGGTGGACGGAAGGTACAGGGGCCGGGGCCTGGGACGGGAGCTGCTGGAGCGGGCCTGCGCCCTGGCAAAGGAGCGCCGCTGCATGCAGATAGAGCTGGCCTGCAACCAGCTGCGCCGGGACGCCCACAGGTTCTATCTCCGCCAGGGCATGAGCTGCTGCCATTATAAATTCTCCCGCAGCCTCACCGGGGAAGACCCAGGGGAGAACCGCCTGGGCAGATAGGAGGGCGGAAAATCACGCTTTGCGCCCCGGCTCCTCTGCACTCCCGGGACAGAGACCGGCCCTGGACCGGGAGTGTCATAGATAAAAAGCACTTTTTGCAATAAAATAAGCATTTTTTCCTCTTCCATAGCAGGCCATGCGCTGGTATAGTATATATAAAATATTATTATGGAGGTGTCCCATGAAAAAGTTTTTGTCCCTGCTGCTTGCCATTATGCTGATACTCTCTCTGGCTGCCTGCGGCAGCTCCGGCAGCGAAACTCCCGCTGCCGATGAGCCCGCCGAAGCCCCCGCCGCTCCCGCCGCCTCCGGCGTGGAGGAGGGCCTGCTCCGGGCAGCGGCCCTTTACGATATCAAGACCATGGACGTGGCCCAGACCACCGACGACTACATGGTGCCCATGAACATCTTTGACCGCCTCTTCGAGGTAGAGGTCCAGCCCGACGGCACCAGCCAGATAGTCCCCAGCCTGGTTGAGGACTACAGCGTCTCCGATGACGGCCTGACCTACAGCTTCACCCTGCGTGAAGGGGTGGTCTTCTCCAACGGCAGCGCCCTCACCGCTTCCGACGTGAAGTATACCTTTGAGCGCCTGCTCACCGCCGGCGGCGTCAACGACGACATACCCCTGGAGGTCCTGGGGGCCGAGGCTCTCAAGGCCGGGGAGGTAGACAGTCTGGAGGGCTTCACCGTCACCGACGACTATAACTTCTCTGTCACCCTGTCCAAGGCCAACGCCGGCTTCATTGCCGAGCTCACCGGCCCCGCCATGTCCATAGTGGACGCCGAGACCATGGCTGAAGTCTCCGACTTCGGCATGAGCTGCGAGGACACCATCGGCACCGGCCCCTACAAGGTCACCGAATGGGTTAAGAACGACCACTTCACTCTGGAGTACAACGAGCTCTACTGGGGAGAGGAGCCCTCGGTGAAGAAGGCCATAGTCTACATCATCCCCGACGCTTCCACCCAGAACCTGATGTTCCAGAACGGCGAGCTGGATATGATCGATTTGGACTACCTGGATTCCTCCATCGTGGCCTCCACCTATAAGACCACTTATGCCCAGCAGATAGTGTCCTGCCCCCGGGTGGGCCTGACCTATATGGCCCTCAACGCCAATAACCAGTACCTGTCCGACGTGAACGTGCGCAAGGCCGTGCAGATGTCCATAGACGTGGACACCATCATCGCCTCCATCTTTGCCGGGGACGCCATCAAGGAAAACGGCATCATCCCCCAGGGCATCTGGGGCTTCAACGAGGACTTGGAGCGCCCCGCCTTTGACACTGCCGCCGCAAAGCAGCTGCTTTTGGACTCCGGCTACGCCGAGGGCGAGGTGAGCTTTGAGCTGGCCATGGACACCTCCGCCTCCAGCAACCTCCAGCTGGTGTACCAGATGGTGCAGCAGTACCTGAAGGAAGCGGGCATGACCGTGGAGATAAAGTCCTACGACGAGTCCTCCTGGCTGGCCCTGCGCCAGTCCGGGGAGATGGACTCCTTCCTGGCCACCTGGACCATGGACTATAACGACCCGGCCAACATAATGTACACCTTCTTCGGCAGCCCCGAGAAGACTCTCATCCGCAGCCTGAACTATGCCGACACTGAGGTGATGGAGCGGGTGGAAGCCGCCTCCGGCATCACCGACGACGCTGAGCGCATGGCGGAGTATCAGGCCCTGGAAGAGAAGATAGTGGTGGAGGACGCCGCCTGGGTGCCCCTCTACGCCAACACCCACCTCTTTGCCATA
>DVHY01000181.1 GCA_018711755.1 Candidatus Limivicinus faecipullorum
GCAGAAGATTTAATGTTGGCCATGCTTCAATCGCCACCTCCTCCTATAAAATTGAGTCATCACAACTCGCATTGATGGATTATATCAAATAAGTTCCTGAAAATCAAGTGTTTTTTCAAAAAAACTTGGCAATTTTTCCTGGCTGTTATCTATTGTAGCCATTATGGGAATGATACACTATATCTTGATTTTGGAGGTAGTTTATGCTCTACAGAGGAAGGACGGACCTGGCCAGCGAGAGCTTCCGCCAGCTGGGGGAGGACAGCGGCCAGCTCACTCAACTGCCCGGGGTGAAGGCCCGTAAGGAGAGCCTCAATGGCCTGGATGTGATGAGCGTGGAGATATTGGACCAGACCGGGGCCAGGGCCCTGGGCAAGCCTATAGGCAAATATTTCACCCTGGACGCCCCAAAGCAGTTCCGGCGAGGAGCGGAGCAGTTCCCGGACCTGGTGGAGGCCCTGTCCCGGCTGATAGGCCGCTGCGCCGGGGACTTTGACTCCGTGCTGGTGGCCGCCCTGGGAAACCCGGACATCACCCCCGACGCCCTGGGCAGTCTCTCCGCCGGGCACATCCTGGTGACCCGGCACCTGAAAGAGGCGGGCACCCCAGGCTTCGAGGGCTTTTCCTCCCTGGCCCTCAGCCGCCCCGGGGTGCTGGGCTGCTCCGGCATTGAGAGCGCAGTCCAGATAAAGCTCCTGTGCTCCCAGATAAAGCCCGGATTGGTGATAGTAATAGACGCCCTGGCCGGGGCGGACCTGGACCGGCTCTGCCGCTGCATCCAGGTCTCCTCCTCCGGCATCTCCCCCGGCTCCGGGGTGGGCAACGACCGGCAGGAGCTGAGCCGGGAGACCCTGGGGACGCCGGTGGTCTCCATAGGCATGCCCACGGTGATGGACGCCGGGCTCCTGGCCGGAGAGGGGATGGCCGGGCTCTTCGTCACCCCCAGGAATATAGATTCCCTGGTGAGGGCAGGGGCCGCCGCCATAGGCTACGGGATAAACATGGCCGTCCACCGGGGGCTGAGCATTGGGGATATGGACATGCTCCTGGGCTGAGGCCCGGCGCCCCGGATGTTCCACGTGAAACATCTTTCCCGCCGCCGGGCCTGCCTTGCCGGCAAAGGGCGGTCTGTCTCTGTCCCGGATGTTCCACGTGAGACCTTTGAAAAAAAGACCGGCGGCCTGTTTCACGTGAAACATACCGGGAAATTTTCTCCGCCGCTGTTTCACGTGAAACATTTTTTGTCTCCGAAAACTTATAAAATGTTTCATGTGAAACATTGAAAAGCCGGGCCAAAGCTGATATAATTGCCCCCAGATATAAAAGGAGAATGCTTATGGCTAAATTGATCGCTGTTGCAAACCAGAAGGGCGGCGTGGGCAAGACCACCACCTGCGTCAATCTCTGCGCGGCCCTGAGCCTTATGGACAAGAACGTGCTGCTGGTGGACTGCGACCCCCAGGGCAACGCCAGTTCCGGCATGGGCGTGGCAAAAAGCCACCGGCCCAACACCTATGACATGCTGATAAACGGCGCCAAGGCCGCCGAGTGCATAGTCCACACCGACTACGGCGACGTGATACCCGCCAGCAAGGAGCTGGCCGCCGCCTCCGTGGAGCTTATCGAGACGGAGGAGAGGGAGTATGTGCTGAAAAAGGCCCTGGAGCCCCTGCTGGGAAACTACGACTACATATTCATGGACTGCCCGCCCTCCCTGGAGCTGCTGACGGTGAACTCCCTGGTGGCGGCGGACACGGTGCTCATCCCCATGCAGTGCGAGTACTACGCCCTGGAGGGGATAGCGGACCTGATGACCAGCATCAAGATGTGCTCCAAGCGTCTCAACCGGAAGCTGGGCATAGAGGGCATAGTCCTCACCATGTACGACAGCCGGGCAAATCTCACCATCCAGGTGGCCAACGAGCTGCGCCGCTATCTCTCCGACAAGGTCTATGAGACGGTGATACCCCGCAGCGTGCGCCTCTCCGAGGCCCCCAGCCACGGACTGCCCGGCGTGGTCTACGACAGGATAAACCGGGGCAGCAAGGCCTATATGGCCCTGGCGGTGGAGTTCATCGCCAGAAGTGAAAAGTGAGGTAAGGCATGGCGGCTAAAAACATGAAAGGTCTGGGCACGGGCCTGGGGGTCCTCTTCGGCCAGGACGAGGAGAATGAGAAGGACTCCCAGCTGCTGACCCTGCCCATAAGCAAGGTGGAGCCCCGGCTGGAACAGCCCCGGGAATACTTCGACCAGGAGGCTCTCCAGGAGCTGGCGGACTCCATCGCCCAGTACGGGCTCATCCAGCCCATAACCGCAAGGAAGCTGGACAGCGGCTATTATCAGATAATCGCCGGGGAAAGGCGCTGGCGGGCGGCCCGGCTGGCCGGGCTCCAGGAGGTGCCGGTGAGGGTCATCGAGGCCGACGACCGGCGCACCGCCGAGCTGGCCCTGGTGGAAAATCTCCAGCGGGAGGACCTGAACCCGGTGGAGGAGGCCAAGGGCTACAGGACTTTGATGGAGGAATACGGCCTGACCCAGGAGGAGACGGCCAAAAGCGTGGGCCGTTCCCGCCCCGCCGTGGCCAACGCCCTGAGGCTGCTGAGCCTGTCCAAGCCGGTGCTGGAGCTGCTGGAAAAGGGAGAGCTCTCCGCCGGCCACGCCCGGGCTCTGGTGCCCATCCAGGACGGGGAGAAGCAGCTGGCCGCCGCAAAGGAGGTCATTGACAAGGCCCTGTCCGTGAGGAAGACGGAGCAGCTGGCCGGGCGTATGTGCAGGGAGGACCGGCAGACCGGGAAAGAGGACTCCGGCGGCGTGAAGGTGGACTACTGCTCCGAGGTGTCCCGGCAGCTGTCCGCGGCCCTGGGCCGGAAGGTGCGCCTGGTGGACGGGAAGAAGACCGGGAGGATAGAGATTGAATTTTACGGCGCCGACGATAGGGAGGCCCTTATATCCCTGCTGGAAAAGGCCGGGAAAAACAAGCAATGATAAGGAGAAAAGAAAATGCTGGACATCAAGTTTGTAAGAGAGAATCCTGAGATAGTCAAGGAGAACATCAGAAAGAAATTCCAGGACGCAAAGCTGTCCCTGGTGGACGAGGTGCTGGAGCTGGACGCCAAGAACCGCTCCGCCATCACCGAGGCCAGCGACATCAGAGCCAGCCGCAACGCCCTTTCCAAGCAGATAGGCATGCTCATGGGCCAGGCCAAGAAGGACCCCTCCAAGCTGGAAGAGGCGGAGAAGATAAAGGAGCAGGTGAAATCCAACGCAGAGAGGCTCTCGGAACTGGAGAAGCTGGAGGAGGAATACGCCCAGCGCATCCGCCAGATCATGCTCACTATCCCCAACATCATCGACCCCTCCGTGCCCATCGGCCCGGACGACAGCGCCAACGTGGAAGTGGAACGCTTCGGCGAGCCGCTGGTGCCCGACTATGAGATACCCTACCACACGGACATCATGGAGAGCTTCAAGGGCGTGGACATGGACGCCGCCGGCCGGGTCTCCGGCAACGGCTTCTATTACCTCATGGGGGACATCGCCCGGCTCCACTCCGCCGTGCTGGCCTACGCCAGGGACTTCATGATAAACAAGGGCTTCATCTACTGCATACCCCCATTCATGATCCACGGCAACGTGGTGGAGGGCGTCATGAGCCAGACGGATATGGACTCCATGATGTACAAGATAGAGGGGGAGGACCTGTACCTTATAGGCACCTCCGAGCACTCCATGATAGGCAAGTTCATCGACCAGATAATCCCCGAGGAGAGCCTGCCCCAGACCCTCACCAGCTATTCCCCCTGCTTCCGCAAGGAGAAGGGCGCCCACGGCATAGAGGAGAGAGGCGTATACCGCATCCACCAGTTTGAAAAGCAGGAGATGATTGTGGTCTGCAAGCCCGAGGACTCCATGGCCTGGTATGAGAAGATGTGGCGCTTCTCCGTGGAGTTGTTCCGCAGCATGGATATCCCGGTGCGGCAGCTGGAGTGCTGCTCCGGCGACCTGGCAGACCTGAAGGTGAAGTCCTGCGACATAGAAGCCTGGTCCCCCCGGCAGCAGAAATACTTTGAGGTCTGCTCCTGCTCCAACCTGGGCGACGCCCAGGCCCGCCGCCTGCGCATGAGAGTCAAGGGCGCCGACGGGAAGATGTACCTGCCCCACACCCTGAACAACACCGTGGTGGCCCCGCCCCGTATGCTCATAGCCTATCTGGAAAACCATCTCCAGGCCGACGGCTCCGTCACCATCTCCCAGGTGCTCCAGCCCTACATGGGCGGGCTGGAGGTCATGGTGCCGGCCCACAAAAGGTAAGCAGCTGTCCCTCTCCGTCACAGTCCGCTTGCGCTCCCTGTGACACCTCTC
>DVHY01000182.1 GCA_018711755.1 Candidatus Limivicinus faecipullorum
GGGTAGACAGTTTCTATCTGGATGTCTATGTCAACGGCAACCACTATGAGAAGATAGAGCTGAGCTCCAAGGGACAAAAGGTATCCGTGCCTGCCTATGCTACCGTACAAGCAAAGCCCTTGAACGGAAGCTCCATAACCGGAATGACATTGGACGGAAACCTGGCCAACGGTGATTCCATTAAAATGCCGGCAGCCAATGCCAAGCTGAAGGTGCAGATCGAGGATACCACGGCAAGCACCAACGCTGAGGCAGATGTGGGCGGCTTCGACCTGGGCGTCTGACAGGCAGCCATCCTGAAAATCGAATCAAACATTCCGGACCGGGAGAGCTTCGGCTCTTCCGGTCTTGCTTTTTCCCCTGGAGGGCCGGGCCCTCTGAAAGCCTGCACGGTTTATGTCCCGGCTGCGGCGGGGAAGGGCCCGGCGGAAAATAGGGGCAAAGGGGCCCGGAGCGCCTCCGCTTGATTAAAGGGAGCTTCTGTGGTATAATACCAGAAATAATGAGTCAGAAATACTTTGGGGCAGACAGAACAGAAACTGAAGATAAGGTGGGATAAGCATGAGCCGCGGAGCGGAAAATGTAAAAGAAAAAAGACCAAGAGCCAGATTCTATCTGGAGCGCAGCGGCGCCTGGGCCCAGATCAGCATCATCTTCATGCTCCTGTCGGCCATATTCCGGCTCTTCGGAGTCTGGGGGCTCTGGGAGGTCGAATTTTTCAGGGCGACCCAGATATTGCTGCCTTTGCTGTGCAACATCCTTTTTGCCCTCTGTGTCTTCCTCTTCGGCAAGCGGGGCTTCTTCCTGTCGGCAATACCCGTGCTCATGGGTGTGGCCTTCTTTATCATCAAGTCCTTCGGCTTTGGAAACTGGGTACACACGGCGCTGTGCATCCTTCTGTACCTGGCTGTGGCGGTGATATATTCCGGCACCGTTTTGGGATTTATCCGCACCAAGTGGCTGCTGCCGCCCCTCTTCGGCCTGCCCTTCCTCTACCATATCTTCGTGGAAGACCTGGCCAAGCTGCGGGATGCGGCAAATCCCATGACTCTCAGCCAGGGCCTCCAGGAGCTGTCGGTGCTGTGCGTTATGGTCTCCCTGTTCTGCGTGGGCATGGGCCTGAAAAAGCGCACGGACACCGGGGCGGAGGCCGGGAACAGGAAACCTGAGGCCAAAGAGACCGCAGAACCGGCTGCCGGAGAAGCGGCTGCCGAGGAACCGGCTGCCGGGCCTCAGGAGGTCCCTGCAGCGGAGGAGGCTAAATGAGCTTCGTTTCCAGAGGCGGGAGACAGCGGCGGGAGGAGAGGACCGGCGCTAAGCCCAGTAATAATCGCAGCCGGGACAGCGCGGCCGGCCAGGAGCTCCGGCGAAGCCGGGCCCAGGAACGCAATGCGGCCAGAGAACGGCGCCGCCTCAGAGCCCTGGAGCGCACCGCCGCAAAAGAGCAGCTGCGCCGCCTTTACGACAGAGGACGCCGGAGAAGGCTTATATATATGATAGCCATAGCCGTCATTGCCCTGCTGATAATCGTCGTGGCAATGGTGCTCAGGGGCGTGTCGGACATGCGCTCCTACAGGGAATATATGTCCCAGGCCCAGGACTGCTTTACCTTTGGCGACTACGACGGGGCTCTGGCTTCCCTGCGGAAGGCCGCGGACATCGACCCCAGCCAGGAGTGCCTGACCATGATGGTGGACTGCTATGAGACCCAGGGCAATTACGACAAGGCCCTGGAGATACTTCGGAGCATGAACACTCTGGACCCTGTCGTCACTACGAGGATATCTGCCATTGAGAGCCGACGCCAGCTGATGGCCGAGGCGGAAAAGGTCACTGTGGCGGGCCGGAGAATGGCCGTCACCACCACCAGCCTGGTGCTGGAGGATATGGAGCTTACGGACTCGATCTTTACCGAGCTCAGCCAGCTCTACGCCCTGGAGACCCTGTCCCTGGCGGGCAACTCCATCAGCAACATCGCCGCCCTGGCGGACATGGGCGGCCTGGTTAGCCTCAACCTCAGCGGCAATAATATCAGCGACCTGACGCCCCTGAGCTCCCTGGTGGGCCTGCGCACCCTGTATCTGGACAACAATCCCATAGAGGATTTCAGCCCCCTCTGCGTCCTGCCCAACCTGGCCAACCTCAGCATAAAGGGCATGGATATCAGCCCGGCCCAGCTGGAGGCCCTGTCAAAATCCCTGCCCAACTGCGCCATACACAGCGACACCCGGGAAGATGAGGAGCAGGATATCAGCTTCGGCGGCGTGACCTTCAAGTCCGACGTTACGGAGCTGGACCTGAGCGGCATGGGGCTGAGGGACATCTCCGCCATCGGCAGCTGCAAGGAGCTGACCAAGCTGGACCTGAGCGGCAATGAGATAAGCGACCTCAGCCCGCTGATGAACCTGCCCAAGCTGGAATGGGTGGACGTGTCGGACAATGAGCTGACGGACCTGCGGCCCCTTATGGGCATAGAGGAGCTCAAGTATATCGACGCCTCCGGCAACAACATAAGCAGCACCTCCCCGGTGAGCATGATGAACGGCGTGGAGGAGCTGTATCTCAACGACAACCCCATCAGGGATTTCTCCGGGCTGAGGAGCACCAAAAGCCTTAAGATATTGGGCCTGGCAAATACTGGGCTGACAGATGAGGACCTGGAATATCTGGGCAAGCTCACCCTGCTCACCAAACTGGATATCCAGGGGAACACGGAGCTGAGCGGAGAGGCGGTGGACAGCCTCCAGTCCAAGCTGGCCACCTGCAGCATCAGCCGCTCGGAGCTGGCCTACAATATCGAGGTGGACGGGCACATGGTGCCCAGCAACGCCACCGAGCTGGACTTATCCGGCACCGGCATCTCCGACCTCACCGGGCTGTCCAAGCTCAGCTCCCTGGAAAAAGTGGACCTGTCCCGCAACAGCATCAGCAACATCTATATCCTGGAATTTACCAGCAGCCGCCGTACCATAAAAGAACTCAACCTCTCAGGCAACCTTATAGAGGATATAACGCCTCTGGCCTCCCTCCAGGCGGTGGAGGTGCTGGATTTGAGCAACAACAAAATAAGCTCGGAGACGCCCCTTATGAATCTGAAAAG
>DVHY01000183.1 GCA_018711755.1 Candidatus Limivicinus faecipullorum
ACCTGGGATATTTTTTTCTTAACATCCTCCAGCACCTGCATTTCTGCCTTTTCTCTCAGATCCTCCATGTCGGTGAAGTATTGGTAGAAGGTGCTGCGGTTTACTCCGGCGGCCCTGGAAACGCTGATAACGCTGAGTTTTTCCCGGTTCATAAGCAGCTTCCAGAAGGCGTCGATGATGCCCCTGCGGGTTTTGTCTGTCAGTTCGGGCTGCTTGTTCATACACTTTCCTCCATCCGACACAAAAAAGGATATTGTTGGTTGATAATTGAAAGCCAGAATGTTAGAATTTATTATACGGCAGTCTGTCGGATGATTCAAGAGCTGGTCTTTTTTTTTCGTTTTTTCAGGAGGATGAGCAGATAATGTATCGTTACAGAGCCGGCATAGATATCGGCTCAACCACAGTCAAGCTAGTCATTTTGGATGATAAAGACGGCATAGTCTTCAGCGACTACCGCCGCCACCGGGCCCATACCCAGGAGACTCTGGCGGAGCTTCTCTCCGACGCCAGGAAGATAACCGGGGAATGTGAGCTGCTCGCCGGGATAACCGGCTCCGGCTCCATCAATCTGGGCAAGGCCCTGGATATAAAGTTCGTACAGGAGGTCGTGGCCGTGGCCACGGCTTTGCAGCATACCGCCCCCCAGACCGACGTGGCCATAGAGCTGGGGGGCGAGGACGCCAAGATAATCTACTTCACCGGCGGACTGGAGGAGCGGATGAACGGGGTCTGCGCCGGCGGCACCGGCTCCTTTATCGACCAGATGGCCTCCCTTCTCCAGACCGACGCCGCCGGGCTGGACGCCGAGGCGGCCAGCTACCGGCAGATATACCCCATTGCCGCCCGCTGCGGCGTCTTTGCCAAGACGGACATCCAGCCCCTGATAAACGACGGGGCCACCAAGGCGGACCTGGCCGCCTCCATATTCCAGGCGGTGGTGAACCAGACCATCTCCGGCCTTGCCTGCGGCAAGCCCATCCGGGGCTGCGTGGCCTTTCTGGGCGGGCCGCTCCACTTTCTGCCGGAGCTGAAGAAGGCCTTTATCCGCACATTGCGCCTCACCCCGGAGACCACCGTCGACCCGGAGAATTCCCATCTTTTTGCCGCCATGGGCGCGGCCCTGGAGGCGGAGGACGCAAAGCTCCACAGCATGGACCAGCTCATAGAGCGGCTCTCCTCCGGTGTGGAGATGAATTTTGAGCTCAAGCGCCTGCCCGCCCTCTTTGCCGACGAGGCGGAGTTTGAGGCTTTCTGCCGCCGCCATGAGAGGGCCGTGGTACAGAAGACCCCGGTGGAAAGCTACAGCGGCGACTGCTTTTTGGGTATAGACGCCGGCTCCACCACCACCAAGCTGGCCCTTATCGGCTCGGAAGGCCAGCTGCTCTATTCCTACTATTCCAATAACCAGGGAAACCCTGTGCGCACCGCCATGGAGGCCATAGACAAGCTGCGCGGCCTGCTGCCCCAGGGGGCCCGGATAGTCCGCTCCTGCTCCACCGGCTACGGGGAGGACCTGCTGCGCTCCGCCTTTGCCCTGGACGAGGGCGAGGTGGAGACCATAGCCCACTGCACCGCCGCCGCCTTCTTCGACCCCAAGGTGGACTGCGTGCTTGACATCGGCGGCCAGGACATGAAGTGCATAAAGCTGAAGAACAACTCGGTGGATACCGTGCTTTTGAACGAGGCCTGTTCCTCCGGCTGCGGCTCCTTTATCGAAAACTTCGCCAACTCCCTGGGCTACAGCGCCCAGGACTTTGCAAAGGAAGCTCTCTTTGCCAAGAACCCTGTGGACCTGGGCACCCGCTGCACCGTGTTCATGAACTCCAACGTGAAGCAGGCCCAGAAGGAAGGGGCCTCCGTCCAGGATATCTCCGCGGGCCTGGCCTATTCCGTCATCAAGAACGCCCTTTATAAGGTCATAAAGCTCACCGACCCCTCTCAGCTGGGCAGCCGCATCGTGGTCCAGGGGGGCACCTTCTATAATAAAGCGGTGCTCCGGGCCTTCGAGTCCATTGCCGGGGTGGAGGTCACCTGCCCGGATATCTCCGGCATAATGGGCGCCTTCGGCGCCGCCCTCATCGCCCGGGACCGCTATACCGGCCAGGAGAGCAGCATGCTGCCTCTGGATGAGATAGTGAATCTGAAATATACCACCGCCACCGCCCGCTGCGGCCGCTGCTCCAACAACTGCCTGCTGACGGTGAACAAGTTCCCCGGCGGCCGCCGCCATGTCACCGGCAACCGCTGCGAGCGGGGCCTGGGCGGGGCCTCTCAGGCCAAGCGCGCTCCCAGCATGGTGGAGTACAAGCAGAAACGCATGTTCGACTATCCCCCTCTGGAGGACGCCCCAAGAGGCGTCATCGGCATACCCAGAGTGCTGAACATGTGGGAGAACTACCCCTTCTGGGCCACTTTCTTCAAGGCCCTGGGCTTCAGGGTGGAGCTGTCTCCCCTGTCCTCCCGGAAGATATACCAGCTGGGCATGGAGTCCATCCCCTCGGAGTCAGAATGCTACCCGGCAAAGCTGGCCCACGGCCACGTCCAGTGGCTCATCGACCAGGGGATAAAGACCATTTTCCACCCCTGCGTGTTCTATGAGCACCAGGAGACCCCGGGAGCCCAGAACCACTATAACTGCCCGGTGGTGGTCTCCTACCCGGAGAACCTGAAAAACAACGTGGAGGCCGTAGCCGACGGGGACGTGCGCTATATCCGCCCCTTCATAGCCTTCACCTGCGAGCGGGTGGCCGCCGACCGGCTGACCAAGCTCTGCCGTGAGGGATGGGACATCCCCGAGCAGGAGGTGCGCCAGGCGGTGAAGCTGGCCTGGGCCGAGCAGCACCGGGCCAAGGACGACGTGCGCCGCCAGGGCGCAAAGCTCCTGAAAGAGATGGAGGAGCAGGGCGGCCGGGGCATAGTCCTGGCGGGCCGGCCCTACCATATCGACCCGGAGATAAACCACGGCATCCCGGAGCTCATCGCCTCCTACGGGCTCACCGTCCTCACCGAGGACAGCCTGCCCATAGACTTTGTCCCCGGCCGCCCCATCCGGGCCAACGACCAGTGGGTCTACCATTCCAGGCTCTACACTGCCGCCGAGTTCGTCTCCCACAGGGACGATCTGGAGCTCATCCAGCTCAACTCCTTCGGCTGCGGGCTGGACGCCGTCACCACCGACCAGGTCTCCGAGATTCTGGAGGGCAGCGGCAAACTCTACACCGTTTTGAAGATAGACGAGGTGAACAACCTGGGCGCCGCCCGTATCCGGGTGCGCAGCCTTATCGCCGCCATGAACATGCGCCGGGACAAGGGCGTCCACGCCAGCCCCAAACCTGCCGCTTACCAGCGCACGGTGTTCACCCAGCAGATGCGCAAAGAGGGCTGGACCATCATCGCCCCCCAGATGAGCCCCATACACTTTGACATTTTGGAGCCGGTGTTCCGCAAGCACGGCTACAACGTGGTCATCCTGGACAACGACAACCGCTCCGCCATAGATACCGGTCTCAAGTACGTGAACAACGACGCCTGCTTCCCCGCCATGACCGCCGTGGGCCAGATAATGGAGGCGGTGCTCTCCGGCCGCTACGACACCGACCATCTGGCCATAGCCATGACCCAGACCGGCGGCTGCTGCCGGGCCAGCAACTACGTGGGCTTTATCCGCCGGGCTCTGGACAAGGCGGGACTGTCCCACATCCCCGTCATCTCCCTCAACGCCAACGGCATGGAGAAGAATCCGGGCTTCAAGCTCTCCCCCTCCCTCATCGTGGATGCGGGCCACGCCGTGGTCTACGGGGACCTGTTCATGCGCTGCCTGTACCGAGTGAGGCCCTACGAGCTCACTCCCGGCTCCGCCAACGAGCTGTACATAAAGCTGAGAGACAGGTGCATCCTCTCCCTCACCCAGCCCGGCGCCGCTCCGGGATACAGGGAGCTGTGCCACGAGATAGTGGAGAGCTTTGACAAGTTCCCCATAGACGAGAGCATACGCAAGCCCAGAGTGGGCGTGGTGGGCGAGATACTGGTGAAGTACATGCCTCTGGCCAACAACCACCTGGTGGACCTGCTGGAGAGCGAGGGTGCCGAGGCGGTGGTGCCGGATCTGATGGACTTCCTCAACTACTGCGTATACAACAACGACTATAAGCACCGCTTCCTGGGCAAGAGCTGGACCTCCTCCGCCACGGCAAAGCTGGGGGTGTCCATCATCCGCAGCCTGCGCAAGCCCGCCCTGGAGGCCCTGGAAAAGAGCCGCCGTTTTGAGC
Source organism: Candidatus Limivicinus faecipullorum (assembly GCA_018711755.1). Lineage (GTDB taxonomy): Bacteria > Bacillota > Clostridia > Oscillospirales > Oscillospiraceae > Limivicinus > Limivicinus faecipullorum. The sequence goes on from DVHY01000183.1 coordinate 4,272, forward strand.
CGCCCATGCCCATAGAGAAGATAGCGGAGCTGGCAAAGCCCTTCCTGTCCATCGGCAACCAGTACGGCGAGGGCTGGTTCCTCACCGGGGAGATGGTGGAGCTCATCCTCAGCGACACGCCCAATATCGTGTGCATCCAGCCCTTTGCCTGCCTGCCCAACCACGTGGTGGGCAAGGGCGTCATCAAGGCCCTGCGCAAGAGCTACCCAAGAGCCAACATCGCCGCCGTGGACTATGACCCCGGCGCCAGCGAAGTGAACCAGCTCAACCGCATAAAGCTCATGCTCTCCGCCGCCATGAAGGACCTGCACCGGCAGCAGGAGCTGGAGGAGCAGGCTGTCGCCTGCGCCGCGGGAAAGTGAGCTTAGGGCTTGTACCTTCCAATAATAAAAAGCAAAAAGGCCGATGGTCCCCCAAAGGACCATCGGCCTTTTTGCTGTCAGCATGTGCAGGGCTTCCGCCGCTCCCGCAATGCCCGGCGGGAGGAGCCCGGTCAAAAAAGTCCGCTGGAACTTGCCTGACGAGCAAATCGGACCGGCCTGAGGCCGGTCCGATTTTCATCTCGCTTATTTTGTCAGGCTCTCCAGCATGGCGTTGAAATCCTCCACACTGCACTTGCTCTTGAACCATATGGGTTCAAAGTCTTCGCAGATGTCTTTGTTCTCCGCCTGGGTGCCTTCCTGAGCGGTCTGGGGAAGCTCCGGCGTCTCTGCCGGCTGTGTCTCCGCCGTCTCCGGATTTTCCGTCTCTGTCTCCTGGGCAGGCTGTCCCTGGACTGCGGGGACCTCGGCAGCGGGAGAGGGCTCAATAACTATCTCCGCCAGGGAGAAATAGATGTCCTCGCCGTAGAATATCACCGTGACCTCACAGGGTATATCGTCGAAAACCAGGGAGATAACATAGCTCTTGTCGCACTGGCCCTCCGGCAGTTCCACCTCATCGGGAGCCTCGCCGTTCTCGTCGTGCATGCCCATGAGCATGAGCAGCAGGTCTCTCCCGTTTTCCTTCTCCATAAGGTTCAGCTCAAGAGCTTCGGAGCAGGGAGTGGGGCTGGGAGGCGGGGAGACGGACACGTCCTCCTCCGTCTGTTCCTGGAGGCTGCCGTTCTCCATAGACAGCTGAGCATCCGGGGCAATGGTCTCGGCGGGGCTCAGCTCCGTCAGAGACGGGAACTTGCTGAACACTCTGGTGGGAGCGGTTTTGTGTATCTCACCCTCCACCTGGAGCTGGCTCTCATCGGCGCTCTGGAGGTCCTGCCGGACCTCCGCATCCCCGGTTTCAGTTTCAGGGGCGGAATCCGAGGGTACCTGGAGCTGGCTGTCCTCCGCGGCGGCAGGCACATGGGGCTGCTCCGCTGCCGTATTGGGGGCAGACGTGGGCATAGGCGTGACTACCGCGGGACTGGGGCTGGGAGGCGCCTGATTGATAATGACCCGGTTCTGGTTTGAGCTGTCCCCGCTTCCGGAGGACATGGGGCTGCGCCAGTCGGAGTAGGGGTCCACCGTGGGGCTGGGCGTGGTGATTATAGTGCCCTGGGCATAGGGCTCCGGCTCATAGACCGCTCCGCTCTCTCCTATCTCCGCCGTAACGGGGCTGGGGCTGGGAGTAATTGCGGGGCTGGGGCTGGGAGCAGCCTGCTCCTCGGCTTCGGGAGCCGTATCCCCTTCGCCGTACAGCTGGGGCTGGGCAGTCTGGCTGCTGTCCGCTGCGTCTCTGGACATGACCACAGACTCCGCCCGCTCTCCGGGGTTCAGGCTTACAGCGGCGGCTATGACAATGGCCAGGCAGGCCGCCGTGGCCAGGAGATTCCTCACCGGCCTGGAAATTCTGATCGTTTTTCTGCCATTGGTTTTGCCGGTTCTTCCGGCATGGCTGTTCCTCTTTATCATCTCGCTCCGGCGGACAGAGGCCATAATATCCTCATGGAGTCCGTCGGGCAGTTCTTCCATATCCTCTTCCATCAACCCGGAAATATCTGCCATAAGCTGACGCATCTGGCTACAGGAAGGACAGCTTGCAAGATGAACCGCCAAATTCTTGCGTTCCTCTACACTGAGCTCGTCATCCAGTGAGCGGCTGATAAGCTCCTGGTAGTAAGCACAATTTCTCATGGCAGTTCACCTCCTCTCGTTTTTCCAGACGATGCAAAATCAGGAATGTTCCCGTCTTTTATAAGATAATCGCATAGCTTTTTTCTGCCTCTGAATATTCGGGACTTCACGGTGCCCACTTCTATATTCAGCGCTTCGGCTATCTCATCGTAGCTCAGGCCCTGTATCTCCCTGAGCAGCAGGATCTCCCGGTAGTCCTCTGGCAGGGCCTTGAGCCCCCGGCGCACGCTTTCTCTGGTGAGGCTCCTCTCCAGCAGCAGCTCCGGGCTCTGGCTGACGTCGGCGATATCCAGTTGTACATCGTCCCCCTCGTCGTCCTCCACGGAGAGGGAGACAGTGGGCCGGCGGCTGCGGCTCCTGAGGAAATCCAAGCATAGGTTTGAAACTATCCTTGTCAGCCACACGGAGAACTTGCTGTCCCCCCTGAAGCCGGACAGGGAATTGAACGCCTTGATAAAGGCCTCCTGGGTCATGTCCGCCGCATCCTCGCTGTTGCCCAGGATGCGCAAAGCCACGTTATAAACTTTCTTTTCGTATTCCAGTACCAGCTCTTCAAAAGCATTGGTATTCCCTTCCAGTACCTGCTGTACTATCAGGTATTCCTGCTCCCGTGTCAAGCCGCCACCTCCTGTATGTCAGTCCGTCCCGGCCTCTCCTGCGGCCGTCAGATCAGCTCACGTTTTATTCCTTCGGCAATATGCCGCAGTTCATCTAAAGATTCCACATGTACCAGCTGCTGCTTGTAATATCCTGCGTGGGCCACGCCGTGGAGGTACCAGGGCAGCTGGTGTCTGGCCTCCAGACAGGCAATACGCTCCCCTGTGCGAAGGCTCAGCTCCTCGATCTGTCTCACGGCCCTGTCTATCCGCTCTCTCAGGGGCGGAAGCTCCGGCACCGGCTCTCCATCAATAAGGGCCTTGGCCTGCCGGAAAAGCCAGGGGTTGCCGAAGCTGCCCCGGCCTATCATGGCCATGTCGCAGCCGGTGTAGCGCAGGATGTGCTCCGCATCCTCGGGCTCAAATATATCCCCGTTTGCCGTCACCGGTATGCTCAAAACTTTCTTCACATCTCTGATGATATCCCAATCCGCCCGTCCGGCATACATCTGGGCTCTGGTCCTGCCGTGTACGGCGACGGCGTCCGCCCCGGCCTGCTGGCACATGAGGGCAAACTCCTGGGCGTTTACGCTGCCGTTGTCCCAGCCCTTGCGGAACTTCACTGTGACCGGCACGTCTACCGCCTGCTTCACCCGGCGGATTATCTCTCCGGCCAGGTCCATGTGGCGCATCAGATCCGAGCCGTCCCCGGACTTGACTATCTTCCCCACTGGACAGCCCATATTGATGTCCAGGATATCCGCCCCGGATATCTCCAGGGCCATGGGGGCCGCCTGGGCCATGACCTCCGGCTCGTGGCCGAAGAGCTGCACGGCGCAGGGGTGCTCGTCTTCCGGGACATAGAGCAGGGCTTTGGTCTTCTCGTCCTTATATACCAGAGCCTTGGCGCTGACCATCTCCGTGGTGGTGAGGGCCGCTCCCTGTTCCCGGCATACCCGGCGGAAGGCGAAGTCCGTCACCCCCGCCATGGGGGCCAGGCTGAGCCTGCCCGGTATCTCCACGCCGCCTATCTTCACCATGACATGTCCAGCCCCACCGGGCAGTGGTCCGACCCCATAAGTTCAGGGAGGATGTAGGCGTCTTTGATGTTGTCCCTCAGCCGGTCGGAGACAACGAAGTAATCTATGCGCCAGCCCACGTTTCTCTCCCGGGCCGCCGCCCGGTAGCTCCACCAGGAGTAGGCGTCGGTCCTGTCCGGATAGAGGTAGCGGAAGCTATCGGTGAAGCCGGAGTCAAGGAGCTGGGTGAACTTGGCCCGCTCCTCGTCGGAAAAGCCCGGATTGCCCCGGTTGGTCTTGGGATTTTTCAGGTCTATCTCCTCATGGGCCACGTTCATGTCCCCGCAGACTATCACCGGCTTCTTTTTGTCCAGTCCCTTCAGGTACTCTCTGAAGTCGTCCTCCCAGCACATGCGGTAGTCCAGGCGTTTCAGCCCGTCCTGGGCGTTGGGGGTGTATACGCATACCAGGTAGAAGTCCTCATATTCCAGGGTGATGCAGCGCCCCTCTCTGTCGTGCTCCTCTATACCTATATTATAATTGACGGAGATAGGGCTGTGCTTGGTAAAAATGGCGGTGCCGGAGTAGCCCTTTTTCTCTGCGTAGCACCAGTAGCTCTCATAGCCGGGCAGGTCCGGCTCCAGCTGTCCCTGCTGGAGTTTGGTCTCCTGCAGGCAGAAGAAGTCGGCGTCCAGGCTCCAGAATATGTCCTCAAAGCCCTTTTTATATACGGCTCTCAGACCGTTTACATTCCAGGAAATAAATCTCATTGTGCTGACTCCTTGTCTCTCATGCTCTCCAAATAGCCTCTGGCGTCCCGCAAAGCGGCAAAGCGCATCCTCTCCAGGGGAGGGGCGGAGAGGTCCAGAGTCTTTTCGGTCTTTGAAGCCACAAGACGGTTTATCTTTATACCCTCGGCGGAGAACTTGGCCTCATAGTCGGTCATTATGAGCTCTCCTCCCTGGCTGTGGAGGTCGTTGGTGAGCTCCGACAGTTCCCAGCCCTCTCTCTCCATCTGCTGGATGGACCAGTTGAACAGGGGCAGGTTGTCGGTCTTGAAATGGATCTGGCCGCCAAGAGGCAGGACGGAGGCGTAGCGGCGCAGGAAGCCCGGGCTGGTCAGGCGGAACTTGGCGTCCCGGCTTTTGGGCCAGGGGTCGCAGAAGTTTATGTATATCCTGTCCGCCTCTTCCGGCGCGAACATCAGGCACAGCCCGGCGGCGTCGCCGTCTATAAAGCGCAGGTTGTTGAGGCCCCTCCGGCCGCAGCGTTCCATGGCGATTATCATGGCGTCGGGGACTTTCTCCAGCGCCACATAAAATACATCCGGCAGTCTCTCTGCGGTATCCACGGTAAAACGGCCCTTGCCGCAGCCCAGCTCCAGATAGAGCTTCTCCACCTCTCTGCCCAAAAGCTCGCTTCCGGCGGCTTTCCACCGGCCCCGAAGTTCTTCCGGCCGGTGGATCATGAGCTCTGCGCACTTTTCCATTCTGGGCTCAAGATTAGGCCGCTTCCTCATTCTCATCGAATCACGCTCCTTTTTTCAGCATACCACAAGCCGGAAAAAACATCAATGAAAAATGACTTGCTTTAGTATCAATTTTGTTGTATAATAGCTTCTGCTTCAATACCCGAAAGTCCTGTTTTCCCTTGCTTTTATGCAGTTTTCCCACTCTTTTCCCCGCAATTTTTCTTAA
>DVHY01000184.1 GCA_018711755.1 Candidatus Limivicinus faecipullorum
AGTTTGACAACGCAACCGGGTGTTTGCAATTTCTATTAAGGAGAGTGCGCCAATGCCGAAAGATGTCCTCTATGGCAAAACTTTGAGAAAGAGCTTTGCCCGCACCCAGGAGATTATGGACATGCCCAATCTCTTGGAAATCCAGAAGAGTTCATACAAATGGTTTCTCGAGACCGGACTGCGCGAGGTGTTCAAGGATGTTGACTCCGTCACCGACTACTCCGGCAATCTGGAGCTGAGCTTCATCGACTACTCCATGAACGAGAAGCCCAAGTACTCCGAGGAGGAGTGCAAGGCCCGGGACGCCACCTATGCCGCCCCTCTGAAAGTGCGGGTGCGTCTGCGCAACAAGGAGACGGAGGAGATCAAGGAGCAGGAGATCTTCATGGGGGACTTCCCCCTGATGACTGACGGAGGCACCTTTGTGATAAACGGCGCCGAGCGTGTCATCGTCTCCCAGATAGTCCGTTCTCCAGGCGTGTATTTTGACAAGACCACCGACAAGGCCATGATAAATACCTACGCCTCCACCATCATCCCCTACCACGGCGCCTGGCTGGAGTACGAGACCGACGCAAACGACGTCTTCTCCGTGCGTATAGACAAGAACCGCAAGCTGCCCATCACCTGGTTCCTCAAGGCCATGGGCGCCTATGACGAGAGCCGTCCCGCCACCTGGCTCAGCTGCGTCAGCGACCCCTACGTGGGAGCTACCACCAACGAACGCCTGAAGGAGATCTTCGGCGAGGACGAGCGCATGGTGGTGACCATTGACAAGGACACCACCACCAGCCGGGACGAGTGCCTGCTGGAGATATACCGGAAGCTGCGCCCCGGCGATCCCCCCACCGTGGAGTCCGCCGAGACTCTGCTGGACGGACTGTTCTTTGACCGCCGCCGCTACGAGATATCCAATGTGGGCCGCTACAAGTTCAACAAGAAGCTCTCCCTCTTCCCCCGCATAGCCGGCTTCGAGCTGGCCGAGCCTGTGGCCGACCCCTTCACCGGGGAGCTGCTGGCGGATGCCGGTGAGATCGTCTCCCGGGACAAGGCCAAAGAGATAGCCGACGCCGGCGTCATCAGCGTGGTGCTGAAGGCCGACGGCAAGGACGTGCGGGTCTTCTCCAACGGCATGGTGGACATCTCCCGCTATGTGGACTTCGACCCGGCAGAGCTGGGCGTGAAGGAGAAGGTGCGGGGCATAGTCATGAAGCAGCTGTGCCAGCAGTACCAGGGCGAGGCTCTCAAGGCCGCCATAAAGGACAACATCGACGTGCTCATACCCAAGCACATCGTGGTGGATGATATCTTCTCCTCCGTCAACTACCTCAACTGCCTGGCCCACGGCATAGGCGAGCCGGACGACATCGACCATCTGGGCAACCGCCGTGTCCGCTGCGTGGGCGAGCTGCTGCAAAACCAGTTCCGCATCGGCTTCAGCCGCATGGAGAGAGTCATCCGTGAGCGCATGACCCTCCAGGACCTGGATATCGTCACTCCCCAGAGCCTTATAAACATCCGTCCGGTCACCGCCGCCATCAAGGAGTTCTTCGGCTCCTCCCCCCTGAGCCAGTTCATGGACCAGACAAACCCCCTGGCGGAACTGACCCACAAGCGGCGTATGTCCGCCCTGGGCCCCGGCGGATTGTCCCGTGAGCGTGCCAGCTTCGACGTGCGTGACGTTCACTACAGCCATTACGGCCGCCTCTGCCCCATAGAGACTCCCGAAGGCCCCAACATCGGCCTTATAAACTACCTGGCCTCCTATGCCAGAGCCAATGAGTACGGCTTCCTTGTGGCCCCCTACAGGAAGGTGGAGAAGGGCACCTGCCGCCTCACCGACCAGGTGGACTACATGACCGCCGACATGGAGGACCAGTACATCGTGGCCCAGGCCTCCGAGCCTGTGGACGAGAACGGCGTGCTGATAAACAAGCGTGTCACCTGCCGTCACCGCAACGATACCATCGAAGTCAACAGGGAAGACGTTGACTATATAGATATCAGCCCCAAGATGATGGTGTCCATAGCCACCGCTATGATACCCTTCCTGGAGAACGACGACGCCAACCGTGCTCTGATGGGCGCAAACATGCAGCGTCAGGCTGTGCCTCTCATGACCACCCAGGCCCCCATCGTGGCCACCGGCATAGAGCACAAGTGCGCCGTGGACTCCGGCGTCTGCGTCCTGGCCGAGGGCGACGGCGTGGTCACCCGGGTGGATGCCCAGTATATCACCGTGAGATACGATGCCGGTGAGACCAAGGACTACAAGCTCATAAAGTTTGCCCGCTCCAACCAGGGCACCTGCATCAACCAGCGCCCCATAGTCAACGCCGGGGACAGAGTCTGCGAGGGCGACGTCCTGGCCGACGGCCCCAGCACCTCCAACGGCGAGATAGCCCTGGGCAAGAACATCCTGGTGGGCTACATGAACTGGGAAGGCTACAACTACGAAGACGCTATCCTCCTCAACGAGCGCCTGGTGATGGAGGACGTGTTCACCTCCCTCCACGTGGAGGAGTACGAGTGCGACGCCCGGGACACCAAGCTGGGACCCGAGGAGATAACCCGTGATATCCCCGGCGTGGGCGACGACGCTTTGAAGTATCTGGACGAGCGGGGCATAATCATGGTGGGCGCCGAGGTCACCGCCGGGGATATCCTGGTGGGCAAGGTCACTCCCAAGGGCGAGACCGACCTCACCGCCGAGGAGCGCCTGCTCCGGGCCATATTCGGCGAGAAGGCCAGAGAAGTCCGTGACACCTCCCTGAAGGTGCCCCACGGCGAGAGCGGCATCATCGTGGACGTAAAGGTCTTTACCCGTGAAAACGGGGACGAGATGAACCCCGGCGTCAACCAGGTGGTCCGGGTCTACATCGCCCAGAAGCGCAAGATCTCCGTGGGCGACAAGATGGCCGGCCGCCACGGCAACAAGGGCGTCGTCTCCCGTGTTCTGCCCCGGGAGGATATGCCCTACATGCCCGACGGCACCCCCCTGGATATAGTCCTGAACCCCCTGGGCGTGCCTTCCCGTATGAACATCGGACAGGTGCTGGAAGTCCACCTGGGCTACGCCGCCGAGGCTCTGGGCTGGAAGGTGGCCACCCCCGTCTTCAACGGCGCAAACGAGGCCACCATCCGTGAGACTCTCCGCCAGGCGGGCCTGAGAGAGGACGGCAAGAGCGTCATGTACGATGGCCGTACCGGCGAGAAGTTCGACAACGACGTCACCGTGGGCTGGGTGTACTTCCTCAAGCTCCACCACCTGGTGGACGACAAGATACACGCCCGTTCCACCGGCCCCTACAGCCTGGTCACCCAGCAGCCTCTGGGCGGCAAGGCCCAGTTCGGCGGCCAGCGTTTCGGCGAAATGGAAGTCTGGGCTCTGGAGGCCTACGGCGCGGCCTACACCCTCCAGGAGATACTCACCGTCAAGTCCGACGACGTCACCGGCCGTGTGAAGACCTACGAGGCCATCGTCAAGGGCAACAATATACCTCAGCCCGGCGTGCCCGAGTCTTTCAAGGTCCTGGTCAAGGAGCTCCAGTCCCTGTGCCTGGATATCCGTGTGCTGGATGAAAACGGCCAGGAGATAGAGCTGAAGGACGACGATGACGACGATTTCATCCCCGACATGAAGGATGAGTTCTACCAGTCCGACGACAGCGAGATAGAGGCCGAGGGCTACTCCATAGAGGACATTCCCGAGGACGAGTTTGACGCCGACTTCGGCAGCGACGATTATACTGACGACGATGAGGAGGATATGTGATGAGCTATACACCCTTTGACGCTATTCAGATAGGTATCGCCTCACCTGAAATGATACTCAGCTGGTCCTACGGCGAAGTGAAAAAGCCGGAGACCATCAACTACCGCACCCTGAAGCCCGAGCGGGACGGCCTGTTCTGCGAGCGCATCTTCGGGCCCACCAAGGATTGGGAGTGCCACTGCGGCAAGTACAAGAAGATCCGCTACAAGGGCAAAATATGCGACCGCTGCGGCGTGGAAGTCACCAAGAGCAAGGTGCGCCGGGAGCGCATGGGCCACATCGAGCTGGCCGCCCCCGTGTCCCACATCTGGTACTTCAAGGGCATACCCAGCCGCATGGGCCTGATGCTGGACCTGACCCCCAGGATGCTGGAGAAGGTGCTGTACTTTGCAAACTATATAGTCATCGACCCGGGCTTCACTCCCCTGGAAAAGTGCCAGATACTCACCGAGCGTGAGTACCGTGACATGCGGGAGAAGTACGAGGACGACTTCAAGGCCGGCATCGGCGCCGAGGCCATCAAGGAACTACTCAAGCAGATAGACTGCGACAAGCTGGCCGCCGAGCTCCGGGAGGAGCTGAAGACTGCCAGCGGCCAGAAGAAGGCCAAGATAGTCAAGCGCCTGGAAGTGGTGGAGGCTTTCCGCCAGAGCGGCAACCGCCCCGAGTGGATGATAATCGACATCCTCCCCGTCATTCCTCCGGAGATACGCCCCATGGTCCAGCTGGACGGCGGACGCTTCGCCACCTCGGACCTGAACGATCTGTACCGCAGAGTCATTAACCGCAACAACCGCCTCAAGAGGCTCCAGCAGCTCAACGCCCCGGACATCATCGTGCGCAATGAAAAGCGCATGCTCCAGGAGGCTGTGGACGCCCTTATCGACAATGGCCGCCGGGGCCGTGCCGTCACCGGCGCCAACTCCAGAGCCCTTAAGTCCCTCAGCGACATGCTCAAGGGCAAGCAGGGCCGCTTCCGCCAGAACCTGCTGGGCAAGCGCGTGGACTACTCCGGCCGAAGCGTTATAGTGGTTGGCCCCGACCTGAAGATATATCAGTGCGGCGTGCCCAAGGAGATGGCCATTGAGCTGTTCCGCCCCTTCGTCATGAAGAAGCTGGTGGAGGACGGCGTGGCCAACAACATCAAGTCCGCCAAGAAGATGGTGGATAAGCAGCGCACCGAGGTGTGGGACGCCCTGGAGGACGTCATCAAGGAGCACCCCGTGCTGCTCAACCGCGCTCCCACCCTGCACCGCCTGGGCATCCAGGCCTTCGAGCCCATCCTGGTGGAAGGCCGCGCCCTGCGCCTGCACCCCTTGGTGTGTACCGCCTATAACGCCGACTTCGACGGCGACCAGATGGCAATCCATGTGCCTCTGTCCGCCGAGGCCCAGGCCGAGGCGCGCATCCTGATGCTCTCCGCAAACAACCTGCTGCGTCCCCAGGACGGCCACCCCGTCACCGTGCCTACCCAGGACATGATACTGGGCTCTTACTACCTGACCATGATGCGCATCGGCTCTGCCGAGAAGGGCGCAGAGCGGCTGGTGGTGGACGACCCGGGTGACACCGGCCTGGAGGCCGGCTCCATCGTGGACGGCGACGAGCTCTATGCCGCAAACCAGAGGATGAAGCAGGAGGGCGGCCGGGAGGCCAGCTTCAAACCCACCCTCATGTACAGGGATCCCAACGAGGCCATTATGGCCTATAACGAGGGAGACGTGGGCCTGCACGCCCCCATCCGCCTGAGAGTTACCAAGACCATAGACGGCGTGGAGAAGAAGAAAGTGATCACCACCACCGTGGGCCGCATCATCTTCAACGAGCCCATACCCCAGGACCTGGGCTATGTGGACCGCAGCGACCCGGAGCACGCCTTTGACCACGAGATCAGCTTCCAGGTTGGCAAGAAGCAGCTGGGAGACATCATCGACCGCTGCATCCAGAAATACGGCTTCACCATCTCCGCCGAGGTGCTGGACAGCATCAAGGCCCTGGGCTACAAGTACTCCACCAAGGGCGCCATCACCATATCCGTTGCGGATATGACCGTGCCCAGCGCCAAGTATGAGCTCATCAAGGCCACCGAGCAGGAAGTGGTGAACATCGAGCGGCAGTACAAGAGAGGCTTTATCACCGACGACGAGCGATACCGCCTGGTAGTCTCCGAGTGGGAGAAGACCACCAAAGAGGTCACCGACGCCCTGCAGAACTGCCTGGACGAATATAACCCCATCTACATGATGGCAAACTCCGGCGCCCGCGGCTCCATGAACCAGATACGTCAGCTGGCCGGTATGCGTGGCCTGATGGCCAATACCGCCGGCAAGACCATCGAGATACCCATCAAGTCCAACTTCCGTGAGGGCCTGTCCGTCCTGGAGTACTTCATCTCCACCAGAGGCGCCCGTAAAGGTATGGCCGATACAGCTCTGCGTACCGCCGACTCCGGTTACCTGACCCGCCGTATGGTGGACGTGTGCCAGGAGGTCATCATCCGGGAGAACGACTGCGGCACCACCGATGGCGTGTGGGCCAGCGCCGTCTACGACAGGGGACAGATGGTGGAGTCCTTCGGCACCGCCATCCACGGCCGTTTCCCCGCCGCCCCCATCACCGACCCTCAGACCGGGGAGCTGCTCTTCGATACCGACCATATGCTCATGCCCGAGGACGCCGCCGTACTGGAGGCCCACGGCATCAACAGAGTCTATATCCGCAGCGTCCTCACCTGCGAGGCCCGCTCCGGCGTCTGCGCCAAGTGCTACGGCATAAACCTGGCCATTGGCCGCCCGGTGAACGCCGGCGAGGCCGTGGGCGTCATAGCCGCCCAGTCCATCGGCGAGCCCGGTACCCAGCTGACCATGCGTACCTTCCATACCGGCGGCGTAGCCGGTGACGATATCACCCAGGGCCTTCCCCGTGTGGAAGAGCTGTTCGAGGCCCGCAAGCCCAAGAAGATGGCCGTGCTGTCGGAGATATCCGGCACCGTCACCATCGACGAGGCAAAGAAGGGCGTCATGTATTCCCTCACCGTCACCAACGAGGCGGAAGGGGAGACCGTGGTCTATACCGTGCCCCACTCCGCCGGCATCCTGGTGCACAACGGCGACCATGTGGACAAGGGCCAGGAGCTCACCTCCGGCGCCCTCAATCCCCATGACGTACTGCGCATCCGCGGCGTGAACGACGACGAGTTCGGCCGCCAGGGCGTGCGCAGCTATATCACCAGCGAGGTACAGAAGGTCTACCGCCAGCAGGGCGTGGATATCAACGACAAGCACATCGAGGTCATAGTCCGTCAGATGATGCGGAAGGTGAGAGTGGAAGAGGCCGGCAGCACCGACCTGCTCTCCGGCGCCACCGTGGATATCTCCGCCGTGAAGGAGGCAAACCACCAGATCGACCTGCGCATAGCCGCCGGGGAAGAGGGGCTGAGCCACGCCACCTATACCCAGCTGCTCATGGGCATCACCAAGGCCTCTCTGGCTACCGAGAGCTTCCTGTCCGCCGCCTCCTTCCAGGAGACTACCAAGGTCCTCACCGACGCCGCCATCAAGGGCAAGGTGGACCACCTGGTGGGATTGAAGGAGAACGTCATCATCGGCAAGCTCATCCCTGCCGGCACCGGCTTGAGCATGTACAGGGACTTCGAGGAGCACACCGACGAGACCATCGCCGAGTCCGCCGAGGAGTATGTGGACCTGTCCGCTCTGGTGAGCAAGACCAATGCCCTTTGATCAATGAGAAAAGGATACCGCCGTCACCGGCGGTATCCTTTTCGACTGTGGGGGCAGTGTGAAACTGAAAATTATTTCTCAATTTCTCCGACAAAAATTCTTGACTATTTTTGTTAATTATGCTAAAATTTCACCTTGTGTGGGCCAAGCACGCCCTGAGCGGCCCGGCCTGTCACAAACAGTCCCAAAAGCCCTGTATTCAGAGGGTTTTTTAGGGAAATAATTTTTCGGGAAAGGAGGAAAACAATGCCCACTTTTAACCAGCTGGTAAGGAAAGGCAGAGAGAAGGTAACCTACAAGTCCACGTCTCCCGCCATGCAGAAGGGCCTGAACACCCTGAAGAACAAGGAGACCGACCTGTCCGCTCCCCAGAAGAGAGGCGTCTGCACCGCAGTGCGTACTTCCACTCCTAAGAAGCCCAACTCCGCTCTGCGTAAGATCGCCCGTGTGCGTCTGACCAACGGTTACGAAGTCACTGCTTACATCCCCGGTATCGGCCACAACCTGCAGGAGCACTCTGTGGTTATGATCCGCGGCGGCCGTGTTAAGGACCTTCCTGGTGTCCGTTACCACATCATCCGTGGTACGCTGGATGCTCAGGGCGTCAACGGTCGTATGCAGGCTCGTTCCAAGTACGGCGCCAAGAAGCCCAAGGCTGCAAAGAAGAAGTAATCTCAACTTCAGCGGCAAATTTCTGCCCTGTCGTTTATCTATATAATGAATGTGGATAGACCTCGGGGCGCTGCGGATGCAATTTGCGTTCGAGTACCTGTGATACCATTTTTTAATGAAGGAGGGAAGAACGTGCCCAGAAGAGGTAATGTTCCCAAAAGAGAAATTTTGCCTGATCCTATGTATAACAGCGTCCTGGTGACCAAGCTCATCAACGGTGTTATGCTGGACGGCAAGAAGGGTGTTGCTCAGAAGGTGGTGTACGATGCCTTTGACATCATCAAGGAGAAGTCCGGCAAGGAGCCCCTTGACGCTTTCACCGAGGCCATGAACAACATCATGCCCGCTCTGGAGGTAAAGGCCCGCCGTGTTGGTGGTGCGACCTATCAGGTCCCCATTGAAGTACGGCCTGCCCGCCGCCAGACCCTGGCCCTGCGCTGGCTGGTGGATTATTCCCGCAAGCGCAGCGAGAAGACCATGAAAGAGCGCCTTGCAGGCGAGATCATGGATGCCTGCAATAACCTTGGCGCCGCCGTGAAGAAGCGCGAGGATATGCACAAGAACGCCGAGGCCAACAAGGCCTTCGCTCACTTCCGTTGGTGATCCTGTCAGGAGAATCAGATGCCCAGACAATATTCACTTGAGAGAACCAGAAATATCGGTATCATGGCTCACATTGATGCCGGTAAAACAACGACTACCGAGCGTATCCTTTTCTACACCGGCGTCAACTACAAGATAGGTGAGACCCACGAGGTTACCGCCACCATGGACTGGATGGAGCAGGAGCAGGAGCGTGGTATAACCATCACTTCCGCCGCCACCACCTGTTTCTGGCGTGATACCCGCATCAATATCATAGACACTCCGGGCCACGTGGACTTTACCGTTGAGGTGGAGCGCTCCCTGCGCGTGCTGGACGGCAGCGTGACCGTCCTCTGCGCAAAGGGCGGCGTGGAGCCCCAGTCCGAGACCGTGTGGAGGCAGGCCGACCACTATCATGTCCCCCGTATGATATACGTCAACAAGATGGACATCATGGGTGCTGACTTCTACAATGTGCTGAACATGGTGCATGAGCGGCTCAAGTGCAACGCCGTCCCCATCCAGCTGCCCATAGGCAAGGAAGACAGCTTCCGCGGCATGGTCGACCTGGTGGATATGAATGCCCGTGTGTTCTATGACGATCTGGGCAAGGACATGCGTACCGAGGAGATACCCGAGGATATGCGTGAGCTGGCTGCCCAGTACCGCGATAAGCTGCTGGAGGCAGTCTCCGATTTCGATGAGGAGATCATGGAGCTGTACCTTGAGGGCGAGGATGTCCCCGCCGACAAGATAAAGGCCGCCATCAGAAAGGCCACCGTGGCCGTGAAGATGGTGCCCGTGGTCTGCGGTACCTCCTACAAGAACAAGGGCGTGCAGAAACTGCTGGATGCCATTGTGGACTATATGCCCTCTCCCCTGGATGTCCCCCCTGTGGAGGGCACCAACCCCAAGACCGACGAGGTGGAGACCAGAGATGCCGACGACAACGCACCCTTCTCCGCCCTGGCCTTCAAGATCATGACCGACCCCTATGTGGGCAAGCTGGCCTTCTTCCGCGTGTACTCAGGTACCCTGGAAACAGGCAAGACCGTCATGAACTCCACCAAGGGCACAAGAGAGCGTGTAGGCCGCATCCTGCAGATGCATGCAAATCACAGAGAGGACCTGACCCAGGTCTGGTCCGGCGATATCGCCGCTGCCGTGGGACTGAAGAATACCACCACCGGCGACACGCTCTGCGATGAGAAGAACCAGATAATCCTGGAGTCCATGGAATTCCCCGACCCGGTCATCCGTGTGGCCATCGAGCCCAAGACCAAGGCCGGTCAGGAAAAGATGGCGATCGCTCTGGCCAAGCTGGCAGAGG
Source organism: Candidatus Limivicinus faecipullorum (assembly GCA_018711755.1). Classification (GTDB taxonomy): domain Bacteria; phylum Bacillota; class Clostridia; order Oscillospirales; family Oscillospiraceae; genus Limivicinus; species Limivicinus faecipullorum. The sequence goes on from DVHY01000184.1 coordinate 10,103, forward strand.
AAGACCCCACCTTCAAGACCTATACGGACGAGGAGACGGGCCAGACTATAATAGCGGGCATGGGCGAGCTCCATCTGGAGATCATTGTGGACCGTCTGCTTCGAGAGTTCAAGGTAGAAGCAAATGTGGGCAAGCCCCAGGTGTCCTATAAGGAGACCGTGCGGCGCGCCGCCACTGTGGATACCAGGTACTCCCGTCAGACCGGCGGTAAGGGACAGTTCGCCCACGTCAAGCTGACCATTGAGCCCAACGAGCCCGGCAAGGGCTATGAGTTCATCAATAAGGTGACCGGCGGCGCTATCCCCAAGGAGTTTATCCCCTGCGTGGATCAGGGTATCCAGGGAGCCATGCTCTCCGGAGTCCTGGCCGGCTACCAGGTGGTGGACATCAAGGCCACCCTGCTGGACGGCTCCTTCCACGAGGTGGACTCTTCCGAAATGGCCTTCAAGATCTGCGGATCCATGGCCTTCAAGGAAGCCTGCCAGAAAGCCGACCCTGTGCTGCTTGAGCCTATAATGAAGGTGGTAGTCACCGCTCCCGATGATTACATGGGAGACGTTATGGGCGATATAAACGCACGCCGAGGCCAGATAGTGGGCACCGACATCAGAAACGGTACCGCCATTATCGAGAGCAATGTGCCCCTTTCCACCATGTTCGGTTACGCTACCGATCTGCGCAGCAAAACTCAGGGCCGGGCCACCTACTCCATGGAACCCAGCCACTTTGTGGAGCTGCCCAAGAATCTGCAGGAAGCCCTGGTGAACAATCGCTCGGGTTCCAATAGATAAGCTAAAAATTATTCACACTAATTATTAGGAGGATATTCTAATGGCAAAACAGATGTTCAACAGAAGCAAGCCCCATGTAAACATCGGCACCATCGGTCATATCGACCATGGCAAGACCACC
>DVHY01000020.1 GCA_018711755.1 Candidatus Limivicinus faecipullorum
GCCGCCCCATCTCCATCACCGGGGAGGCCCGGCCACCGTCCAGCACGCAGACCCGGGGACAGCCCCGCCAGACCTCACCCAGGTCGTGGGACACCCACACCACCGGCCCGGGGAACTGGGCCAGTAGGTCCTGGAGCTCCAGCTCCAGCTGCCACTTCAGGTGGCTGTCCAGGGCGGAGAAGGGCTCATCCAGCAAGATGACGTCCGGCTGGGAGGCCAGGATGCGGCCCAGGGCCACCCGCTGCTGCTGGCCCCCGGAGAGCTGGCCGGGCCTCTTCTTCTCCTGGCCCTCCAGCCGCAGCAGGCGGATGAGCCGGGGCACCTCCTCCCGCCGCCGGGCCCTGTCCCGGACGCCCACGGCGATGTTCTGCTCCACCGTCATATTGGGAAAGAGGGCGTACTGCTGGAAGAGGTAGCCCACGTGCCGCCGCTGAGGGGGGAGGTCCACGCCGCTGGAGCTGTCGAAGAGCACCCGGCCGTCCACCTCGATCCGCCCCTCGTCGGGCCGGTAGATCCCCGCCAGGCACTTGAGGGTCACGCTCTTGCCGGAGCCGGAGGCCCCCAGCAGGGCCAGCCGCTCCCCGTCGCCGGCGGTAAAGGCCACGTCCAGCAGGAAATCCCCATACCGCTTTTTGATCCGCGCCGTCAGCGCCATGTCAGTTCCTCCTCTCCCGCCGCTCCAGCAGGTTGATGCACAGCAGCACCACCGTGGAGATGGCCAGATTCACCAGCACCCACCGGAAGGCCTCGGCGTCGTTGCCGGTGCGCCAGAGCTGGTAGACGGTGGTGGAGATGGTGGCGGTGCGTCCGGGGGTGTAGCCGGCGATCATGGAGGTGGCCCCGTACTCCCCCAGGGCCCGGGCTAAGGAGAGCACCGTCCCCGCCAGGATGCCCTGGCGGCAGCAGGGCATCCTGATCCGCCAGAAGATGTAGGTGTTGCTCAGCCCCAGGGTCTGCCCCGCCTGGGCCAGGGTCTCGTCGAAGGACTCGAAGGCCCCCCGGGCGGTGCGGTACATCAGGGGGAAGATGACCACGGCGGTGGCGAAGATGGCGGACCACCAGGTCATGGTCAGCCGCAGGCCGAAGGTCTCCAGCACCCACGCGCCGATCACCCGCTTCGGCCCCAGCACCCGCAGCAGCAGATAGCCCACCACCGTGGGGGGCAGCACCAGGGGCAGGGTGAGCACCACGTCCAGCACACCCTTCACGGCCCGGGGGGCCTTGGCAATGTAATAGGCGGAGAAGATGCCGGCGAAAAATATTATCACCGTGCTTATCCCTGCAATGCGCAGGGAGTTCCACAGAGGAAATAAATCCATAACATCGCCTCTTTATGGGGACTTTGAAATGACTGCAAATCATTACAGTCTGAGCGGGCGGAGCCGCCCGCTGCTGGGATGCTGTCTGTCAGCTCAGGGGACTGAAACCCACGGATTCAAAGACTGCGGAGGCCTCTGCGCCCGTCAGGTACTCCAGAAAGGCCCTGGCCTCGGCCTCGTGTCGGGTAATATTCAAAACTGCGGCGGGATAGATCACCTGGCCGCACATCTCGGCGGTGGCGGTGTCTACCACGGTGAGGCCGGCGGAATAGGCGTCGGTGCCGTAGATTATGCCGCAGTCCACGGCGGCCTCGGAGACCTGGGTGGTGACTTCCTTCACGTTGGAGCCGTAGCTTATCACGCCTGCTGCCGCCAGCTCCTCCTCGCTCAGATCGTAATAGGCGAAAATCTTCTGGGTGTACTGGCCCACGGGCACATCGGAGTTGCCCATGGCCAGCAGGATGCTGCCGCCCTGGAGCCCGGCTACCATGTCGTCATAGGACTCTATGCCGGCGGGGTTCCCCTCGGGCACCGCCAGAGCCACCTTGTTCTCCAGCAGGTCTATACGGGTGCCCTGGAGCACATAGTCCTGGCCGTCGGCATTGCCGCCCTCGGCATCCAGGGAGCCGTCCAGGGCGTTCATCTGTTTGGGGGCTGCGGAGATGAAGAGGTCGCAGTCGGCGCCCTCCTCTATCTGGGTCTGGAGCGTGCCGGAGGAGTCGAAGTTGAAGACCAGCTCCACATTGGGGGCTGCCTCTTTATACATACCGGCTATCTCGTTGAGGGTTTCGGTCATGGAGGCGGCGGCAAAGACGATGAGCTCCACGCTCTCCTCCTGAGTGCTCTCCTGGGCGGGGGCTTCGGCCTCCTGGGCGCTCTCCTCCACAGGCTCCTGGGCAGGAGCCTCGGACTGGCCGCAGCCGAAAAGGCAGAAGACCATGGCCAGACACAGCAGCAGTGCAAGGATCTTTTTCATTTTACTTCCTCCTTATTTTCTGTTGTATATGCATAGGCGAACCGCGCCTTACAAGTACAAGACCGGAAAGGGGAAAGCGAATTGTACGGACATGTTAATCCGATACCGGCGAAAAGCCGGATTTTACCGGCATATACAATGCCGATTAGCAAATGATTACTAATCGACATTATAACAGCAAAGGGAGGAATTGGCAATAGCTTTTCGCATATTATTCATCAGATCCTGCGGATAGGGCTCAGACCGGCTCCTTGCTGCGCCTGGCCCTCAGCTCGATGAGCTGCCCGGCAATGGATATGGCTATCTCCGCCGGGGTCTCGGCCTTGATATCCAGACCGATGGGGGAGGTGATGCGCTGAAAGTCGGAATCCTCAAAGCCGTATTCCTCCTTGAGCTTTTGATATACCCCGGCCTTCTTGTGGCGGCTGCCTATGACTCCTATGTAGCAGGCGGGGCTTCTCAGCGCCTGGGCCTGGATGACGGCGTCGAAGGCGTGGCCCCGGGTCATGACGCAGACATAGTCCTCAGGGCCTATCTCTATATAGTCGTAAATGTGCTCAAAGTCTATCAGCTTCACTTCCTCAGCGGTGGGGAAGAGCGCCTTGTCAGCAAAGTCCGGCCTGTCGTCCATGGCAACGCAGCGAAAGCCCACATGGCTGAGCACCGGCACCAGTTCCTGGGCCACGTGTCCGCAGCCGAAGACATAGACCCGGCCGGAGGAGTTTATCTGTTCCAGGTAGAAATCCCGGCCGTCCCGTTCCACCCGGCCGCCCTGACGGGAGAAGCAGCCCTCCAGCCAGGCCGGGGCCTCCATGCCCACATAGCCCTCTTCTCTGGTGTACAGCCCCAGGCGGCCGCCCTGGGATATCTCGGATATGAGCCACAAGTCCAGGCCCCGGGCGAAGAGCTCCTCGGCCCTGTCGGCAATGGCCAGAGTCTCCGGGTCACCGGCGGGGATGTAGCTGAAAAACACTTCCACTGCCCCGCCGCAGATCATTCCCAGATCCTCCACATCGTTTCGGGTCAGGGAAAAATCCTTTTGAAAGGAGGTCCTGTCCTCCAGAACCTGGGCGGCTATCTGCTCCGAGCGGTACTCCACTGCCCCGCCGCCTATGGTGCCGCAGATGCGTCCCTGCCTGCCCACCAGCATACGGGCCCCGGCCCCCCTGGGGGCCGCCCCGGAGGAGGCGATGACGGTGACCAGCGCCAGGTCCTCGCCGGCGTGGAGCAGCCGGGCTATGGTTTTAAACATCTCTCTCATGGGACAACTTCCTTTCCGCATATAGAATTTATTTTCTCTCTGAGAGCCAGGGCGGCGGCTTTGCGCCGGGCGTGGGCCTGCCGGGCCTGCTCGTCTATGCATTTTGAAAAACTGAGGCGGAATCTCTCCTCCAGCCCCACCCGCCGAGCCCCGGAGAGGCATTTGTCGGCCAGGGATACCAGCGCCGCCTCCGGGGGCTGCGCCGGACACTCGTGGTGCTGCCGGATGATCTCGGCCTGGGCGCCATAGCCCAGCACCTCCAGCCACCGGGCGCCCAGAGCGGCATGGTCCGGACTGAGGCGGGCGATGTCGTGGAGCAGGGCGGCGCTCTCAATGAGCTGCCGGCGGGTCTCCACACCGGCGGACTCCAGTTCAGCGGCTATCTCCAGGGCCAGCTGCGCCGCCGCCTTGCAGTGCTCCTTTACTTCCGCCGGCAGTCCCGCCGCCTCCAGCAGGGCCAGGCAGGTCACCCTGTCCAGGAGGGGCCTTGGCAGAATGTTCAGTCTGCCAAGGCGAAAAGTCCCGTCATAGTATAGCTCGCTCCATGCGCCGTAGCTCTGGTATAGAGAAGCGGCTGGTATCTCCGGGGCGATGCTGCCGAGGAACAGCCGGTTCACCGAGCGGTGGGCCACAACGGCTATGTCCCCGGTACTGCTGCCCAGGGCCGTATCCAGAGCGGCCCTGAATCTCTCCAAAGCGGCCCCGGCCTCCTCGGCCCCGGGCATGGGCAGATCCATGTTTTCGCCCCGGGCCCGGTACAGCTCCGGCCAGCGGCGGCGTATGAGCTCAAAGCTCAGCCCCTCCCAGTCTCCGGCGTACTGCTCCATGAGCCCCGGCAGGACGCGGACCCGCGGGGCCAGGGCCAGGGCGGTGTCCCGGGCTCGGGACAGGGGGCTGGAAAAGACCGCCGAGACCCGACCGCCCAGCTCCAGACCCAAAAGACAGGCCTGGAGCCGCCCCAGAGTGCTCAGGGGCAGTTCAGAGCTGCCCAGGCATATGCGCTCTCCCCCGGGGAGCTCCGGCTGCCCGTGGCGGATAAGATAGATCTTCCTCATGGGAAGACCCCGCCGAAGTGCTTGGCGTAGAGCTCGTTTGCCAGCTCCCTGACCTCGTTCACATAGCTGTTGTACCTGTAGAGGAAGTCCCGCCCGTCGTCGGTGAGGGAACTCTGCCCGCCCTTGGCGCCGCCTTTGCTGCGGATTATGAGGGGCCGGTTCAGCTGGGATTCCAGGGTCTTTATCATGTTCCAGCCGCTGGAATAGGACAGCTGCATCCGCTGGCAAGCGCTGCGCACGGAGCCGGTCTCCTCCACCAGGCTCAGCAGCATGGCTATCCTGCTGTCAAAGAAGGGCTTTTCCCTGGCCAGAGATACGGTGACAACGGGCCTGACCAACTGGCTGTTGTGTATCTTCAGCAGGGTCTTGTAGTCCTCGGGGGTGTCGGCGTCGTGGAGGATGCCCGGGTCCGATACGGGTACCTGTTCCATGGCGGCGCCGCAGCGCAGCAGGGCGCCCTTGAGCCCGTCCTCGCCTGAGTCGGCCAGGAGCCTGTCCACCAGGGCGGCGGAGAGCATGATGGGGTGGCCCGGCTCGCCGTTGAAAATGGGACAGGCCAGAGGGGCGGAGCTGTCCATAAGACTTTTAACGGTGGCGCTGGTGAAAAGAGGAATGTCTACCGGGGTGAAAAGTATCCTGTCGCACTTGTCCCGGAGATATTCCAGGCCTATTTTGGCCGAGTCGAACATGTGGGTGGTGCTGTAGTTCTCGTTGCGCAGGAAAATAATGCCGCTGTTGCTCAGGTGCCGTTCCAGAGCCAGGGCGTTGTAGCCCGTGACCATGACTATCTTTTCCACGCCGGCCTGGTGGAGGGTGGCCACTATCCGCTGGGCGATGGAAATGGAGCCGATGTTCAGCATGGGCTTGAAGTCCCCCATCCTGGAGGACATGCCTGCGGCGACTATCAGAGCGCCGGTCTGCATCTGTCCGCCTCCTTGCGTGGCCCTGGCCGTATACGGGCAGGGCCGGTTTTATTTCATATGATGAGTATATTACATGTTCAAAATTTTTTCTACAGAAAAATGCTGAGGGGGAGCCCTGTTCCCGCCGGAGGGCTGTCCGGCGCCCCGGGGGCAATGCCGGACTAAACTGATAAAATTATTAAAAAACTGTGAATCACTCTCCAGGGACATTGACAGTTTTTACTGTAAGCTATACAATTTAGCCACCATACCGGGGAAAGTTTCTGTTAGTAATACACAGAAGCCCGGACGTAAAAATTTTCTGTAAGGAGGAAAATAAATGAAAAAGTTTCTGGCATTGCTGCTTGCTCTGCTGATGGCCCTGTCTCTGTGCGCCTGCGGCAGTTCCCAGCCCGCCGCCGAGGAGGCTCCCGCCGAGGAGCCCACCGCTGAAGCTCCCGCCGAAGCTCCCGCTGAGGATGATCTGGTGAGTCTGGCCCAGGCCGAGGGCCAGCTGGTGGTCTACGGCTCCTGCGAGGAGGAGTATCTGGCCGCCGCCTGCGCAAAGTTTGAAGAGCTCTACGGTATAGAGACCCAGTATCAGCGCCTGTCCACCGGCGAGGTCCAGGCCAAGATAGAGGAAGAGAACGGCAATCCCTCCGCCGACGTTTGGTTCGGCGGCACCACCGACCCCTACAACGTTGTGGCAGCCGAGGGTCTGCTGGAGCCTTATGATGCTGAGAACGCCTCCCACCTGATGGGCGACATGTACCGCCATCCCGACGGATGCTGGTACGGCATCTACAAGGGCATCCTGGGCTTCATGGTGAACAAGGACGAGCTGGAGCGCATGGGCCTGGAAGCCCCCCAGGATTGGGAAGACCTGCTCAAGCCCGAGTATGAAGGACTGATTTGGCTGTCCAACTACAACACCGCCGGCACCGCCAAGCTGGTCATCAACACCATGATCCAGAAGTACGGCCATGACGAAGGCATCCAGTACCTGGTAGACCTGGACAAGAACATCCAGGTGTACACCAAGTCCGGCTCCGGCCCCTCCAAGAACGTAGGTACCGGTGAGTGCGTCATCGGCATCGGCTTCCTCCATGACGGCATCACCCAGATCATAGACAACGGCTACACCAATATCGAGCTGATAATCCCCAGCTCCGGCACCTCCTTTGAGATCGGCGCCACCGCCATATTTAAGGGCGCTGCCCATCCCAATGCCGCCAAGCTGTGGATCGAGTTTGCCCTGTCTCCCGACTGCGTGAACATAGCCAAGGACAACGGCTCCTACCAGTTCCTGGTCATTGACAACGCCGAGCAGCCCGAGCAGGCCGCCGAGTTCGGTCTTGACCCGGAGAACGTCATGGACTATGACTTTGATGACGCCACCGCCAACATCACCACTTACGTTGAGGAAGTCATGAACGCCCTGGGCGGCGGAGACGACCGCTTCCAGACGGAGTGATCTGAAAACAAAAGCATGTCTCATAGAATGGAGGCGGCTGTCGCCGCCTCCATTTTTTAAAAAGCCGTCCCCGGCTGGGACGATCTCCAGTCCGGAAAAGAAAGGAGAGCTTTTATGGCAAGAGGTCAAGGCGCGGCTCTGGACAGGAAGAAGCTGATGGCCGACCCGGTCATGGTGACCACCATTGTCCTGCTGATAACATTTTTGACTTTGTTTATTCTCTACCCTCTGGCGATTCTGCTGGTGGATAGTTTTTACGGTGAGCAGGGTGTGACCCTGGATATCTTCAAAAGGATATTCAGGATGCCCACCTTTACCACAGCAATAACCAATACCCTGAAAGTGGGCTTTCTTGTGGGCATACTCTCCACCCTTATAGGGCTGCTGTTTGCCTATGTGGAGGTCTATGTGCGGA
>DVHY01000021.1 GCA_018711755.1 Candidatus Limivicinus faecipullorum
GCAAACCGGCTGGTGAAATACAGAAGGGAAGGCAAGACCGTGTTTTACTCCCTGGCGGACGACCATATCTTCGGCATTATCAATCAGGGTCTGGAACACATAGAGGAGTAGGAAGATGAATAATGATTACACCAGTTTCGGCATTCAGGAGCCGGATGAAGACATAAAGATCTACAGGACCAAGGAGAAGCCGGAACCGCCGGCTGCCCCGGTGGAGAGCGTTGAGCGGGAATATACCGAGAAGGCCGAGCAGATAGAGTCCAGAGAGAAAACCCCGCCGAGAAGGCAGTCCCGCAAAAGGGAGCTAAAGAAATACCGGGAACTCAGCGTAAAGGATGTGGCGGTGCCGCTGCTTGCAGCCCTTATTTTTGCGGCCCTTTGGTTTGCTCCCACCGGCGGCTGGATAAGGACGCTCACTTTCCTGATACCTTATTTTATCGCCGGCTTTGACGTTTTACTCAAAGCCCTGGAGCGTATAGCGGAAAAGGAGCCCCTGAACGAGGCCCTGGTAAGCGTCCTCGCTTCCATTGCGGCTTTTGCCCTGGGCCACTATTTTGCGGCGCTGCTCATAATGCTGCTGTTCAGGATATGCAGCATGGTGGAGTCCTACACCGTGAGAAAGGGCAGAAAACGCTTCTCGGAGCTTATGAATATCCGGCCGGAATACGCGAATGTGGAGACCGCCGAAGGCGTGCTTTCCGTCTCCCCGGACTATGTGAATGTGGGGGATATCATCGCTGTGCAGCCGGGTGAGCGTATCCCTCTCGACGGGGTCATCATAGATGGCATAACCACCATAGACTGCTCGCCCCTGGCGGGCAAGACCGAGGCCGTAGCCGTAACCGCCGGTTACAGGGCCCTCTCCGGCTGCATCAACATCACCAGCCCCATAAGGATAAGGGTGGACAGAAGCTATGAGGATTCCACCGTGAGCAGGATACTCAGTCTGGCTGAAGAGTCGCCGGAAAACAAGTCCAGGCAGGAAAAGCTCATTGCCGTTTTCGGCAAATATTTCAGCCCGGCGGTTATTGCCGCCGCTGTGCTCATTGCCCTTGTTCCCCCTATATTCAACGGCCAGTGGCTGGAATACCTGCACAGGGCCGCCGTCTTTTTGATGGTGTCCTGTCCCAGCGCCATGACCCTGTCCGTACCCCTGGCCTATTTTGTGGGTATGGGCTGCGCCGTGGAAAACGGCGTTTTGATAAAAGGCTTCAGCTATCTTGAAAGCCTTGCCAATGCGGATACCTTTGTTTTCGAGAAAACCGGCACCATAACCGACGGCCGCTTTACGGTCACGGACGTTTTTCCCGAGGGCCTGGGTGAGCGGGAGCTGCTGGGCATCGCGGCGACTGCCGAGATGTATTCCGCGCACCCTATAGCCAGAGCCTTGAGACAGGCCAGCGCCCCCATCGTGGATGCCCAGGATGTGAGCGCAGAGGACATACCCGGCAGGGGAGTCCGTGCTTTTATCGGCGGAAAAGAGATACTGGTGGGCAATGCGGCCCTTTTGGCGGACAACGGCATCGGTTACAAGGTGCCCAGCCGCAGCGGCACCGCCGTACATGTGGCTGTGGACAGGAGGTACTGCGGACACATCCTTGTCAGCGACAGACTGCGCCGCGGAGCCTTTGATGCGCTGGAAAACATGCGGGTCCAGGGAGTGAGCAAGACCGTGATGCTCACCGGGGACGTGCTCTCCGTGGCGAGACCCCTCGGCTCGAAGCTGAACTTTGACATGCTCAAGGCGGAGCTGCTGCCTGAGGAAAAGCTGGCCGCCGTGGACTATCTCATCAGCAATAAGGGCGGCATAGGTACGGTGGCCTTTGTGGGGGACGGAGTAAATGACGCCCCCATACTCCGGAGAGCGGACGTGGGCATCGTTATGGGTGCGCTGGGCTGCGACGAGGCCTTTGACAATGCCGACATCCTTGTTATGGATGAGAAGATAGGAAAGCTGCCTATAGCCGTCAAGGCCGCAAGATTCACCCAACTGGTGGTAAAAGAAAATACCGGTCTTGCGCTGATAGCTAAATTTGCCCTTCTTGCAGGCAGCGCACTGGGTTTTGTTCCAATAGCCGCCGCCGCAGCTGTGGACAGCGGCGTTGTGATATTAAGTCTAATCAATTCACTTAGGGCCTTGGGCTCATGGAAGGAGTAATGATCATGAACGAAGCATTGAAGGCAATCTACGACAGACGCAGTATCAGAAAGTATAAGCCGGAACAGATAAGCTCCGAGGAGCTGGAGGCTGTGGTCAAGGCGGGAGTGTGCGCCCCCACAGGGATGAACGGCCAGTCTCCCATAATTATCGTGGTACAAAACAGCGAGGACGTGGCCTACCTCTCCAAGCTGAACGCCAAGGTTAGAAATTCCGCCGCCGACCCCTTTTACGGTGCGCCCACGGTTCTGGTGGTCCTGGCCGAGGAGGACAGCAAATTCGCCGTGCAGGACGGCAGCCTGGTAATGGGCAACCTGATGAACGCCGCCAGCGCAGTCGGCCTGGGCTCCTGCTGGATCAACCGGGCCAAAGAGGTCTTCCAGACCGAAGAGGGCAAGGCCCTGCTGAAAAAATGGGGCGTCCAGGGCAATTATGTGGGCATTGGAAACTGCATCCTCGGTTATGCCGACGAGAAGCCGGAGATGAAGCCCAGAAAGGCCAATTACGTATACTACGCAAAGTAAGTTCCATGAACACTTACGATTTCGACAAGACCATATTTTACCCGGACAGTTCCTGCACCTTTTACCTCTACTGCCTCAGAAAATTTCCCGGTGCGGTTTTGCCCACGGCACCCAGGTCCCTTTTGAAAGCCGCCGCCTATGGACGCCGGAAGCTGCCGGCAAAGCAGCTCAAGGAGCAGCTGTTCTCCTTCCTGCCCGGAATCGGGGATATAGACGCAGTGGTGGCCCGATTCTGGGAAGAAAATAAATGGCGCATTGCTCCGTGGTATCTGGCACAGCGGAAAGAGGACGACATCATAATCTCGGCTTCCCCTGAATTTCTGCTGGAGCCGATATGCAGAGAGCTGGGAGTGCGCCTTATAGGCACCCGCATGGACAAATACAGCGGGCGGATAGAGGGGGAGAATTGCCACGACCGGGAAAAAGTCCGGCGGTTCAGGGAGGCTTTTCCCGGCGCTCATACGGAAAATTTCTACTCAGATTCTCTCACAGACCAGCCTATGGCGGAACTGGCTGACAGGGCTTTTTTAGTTGATAAAAACAAGCTGAGCCCCTGGCCCTTTGAAAGCCGCCGACAGGACAGGTGAACGATCGTTTACCTCAGCTTTTGAATTATGGATACTAAAGAAAAAATTCTACACAGCGCCCTGGAGCTTTTTGCCAGAGACGGTTTTGAAGCCGTCTCCGTGAGCATGATAGCCGATGAGCTGGGCATCAGCAAAGGGGCCCTGTACAAGCACTACGTCAACAAGCGGGCTATATTTGACAGTATCGTCCGCCGCATGGACCAGCAGAATTACGAAAACGCCCGCCGTTTCGACCTGCCGGGGGACCTTCTGGAGGGTATGCCGGAGAGATTTAAGAACACCGGGCTGGAAAGGCTCTGCGCCTATGCCATGGCCCAGTTCGTGTTTTGGACGGAGGATGAATTCGCCTCACGATTCAGGAAACTCGTCTCCCTTGAGCGTTACAGAAACGGCGAGATGAACGCCTTGTACCAGCGTTATTTCGGCTCCGGGGCCCTGGAATATGCGGAGAAATTCTTTGAGGCTCTGGCCGGAGGCCGCCGTGGGGAACCGGATCCCCGGACCATGGCCCTGGAATTTTACGCCCCGGTATTTACTTTGATAGACCTTTTTGACGGCGGGGGAGACCCGGCCGACCTGGCGGAGCGCCTGAAGGAGCACATGGAGTGCTTCGTTGCCGGACTGGAAAAGCGCAGCGAGGCGCTGGAGCCTCCGGCGCCCATGGAGCCTGCCTTGACGGGGAGCCGCTATCCCAAGAGCAGCAAATACGCCCGGGCAGGCTACATGTCCATGATGATGGGGCCCAACCCCCTCAAGCTGGCGGAGGAATTGCTGGAGGGCAACCTCATAAGGGAAGGAGGTACGGTTTGCGACCTGGGCTGCGGCAGGGGCCTGACCTCCCTGTTCTTAGCCAGGGAATATGGCTTCAAGGTGGTGGCCGCCGATTTGTGGAGCGAGCCGGAGGACAACGCCGCCTTTTTTGCCTCCCAGGGCTACGGCCCGGACAAAATAAGGGCGGTCAAGGCGGACGCTATGGCTCTGCCCTTTGCCGCTGAGAGCTTTGACGCTGTAGTCTGCATCGACTCCTATCATTATTTCGGCAGGGACAAGAACTTCCTCAACGAAAAACTCCTGCCCTTTGTCAGACATGGGGGCTACATCTACATCGCGATACCTGGGATGGTGGAGGACTGCCATGACCGGCTGCCCCGGGAGCTGCTGTTTTCCTGGAACCCGGACCAGCTGGACTATATGCATGACACCCATTACTGGCGGGGAATAATCAGCGCCGCCAGAGGCATAGACCTGCTGGCCGTCCGGCAGATGGAGAGTATGGACGAGGTGTGGAGGGACTGGCTGCTCCAGGACAATCCCTACTCAAGGCAGGACAGAAAGGCCATGGAGGCAGGCGCCGGAAAGTATCTGAATTTTATAAAGATCATTATCCGCAAGAGATGAACAAAAGCAAAAGGCAAAGGCCGGAGTTATCCGGCCTTTGAGACTGTCAAAAAACTATGCTTTAGTTTAGATAAACAGAGCAGCAGGGGAGCACGAGGGGGCAAGGCCCGCCTCGTAGTACAATAACCCGCCACAGAAAAGCCTTGATTTTTCAAGGCTTTTCGAGCGAGGCAGCATTTTGCCAAGGGCAAAATGCTTGGCGGGAGAAGCGCAGTCAAAAAAG
>DVHY01000185.1 GCA_018711755.1 Candidatus Limivicinus faecipullorum
AGAAGAGGTGTAACATTTGAAAGATCTTAAGCATCTTATCTACTTTGAGAGTCTGCTTGAGAATGCCGACAACGAACTGGTAAGGAAGGCTCAGGAGGAGGGCCAGCTGGCTCTGGGCTATACCTGCTACCATGTTCCCGAAGCACTGCTCAATGTAGGCAACTGCTTTTCCGTCCGTTTGAGAGCGCCCAACACCGGCTCCATAGATATCGCCACCTACTACATGTCCAACTACACCTGCGAATATGCCAGAGCCCTGGTGGAGAGAGGCATTGAAGGCGGCTATAAATTCCTGGACGCCGTGATAGGCGTGGACGCCTGTTCCATGATGAACCGGGCCATGGAGCACTTTGAGATCCTGAAAGTCAACGAGAAGCCCGGCTTTTTCGTTACCCACTGCGACATTCCCTATAAAGTCACCGACTACACACTGGATTCCTACGTAAAGCAGATGCGCCTGCGTGTGCTGGACAGGCTCACCGAGACCTTCGGCGTGGACACCTCCGACGCCGCTATTCGTCAGGCCGTGAAGGAGCATAACGAGGTATGCTCCATCATCTCCGAAATGGGCGAGATGCGCAAGGCGGACAATCCCGTCATAACCGGCTATGAGTTCCACGTGATAAACCTGGTGTCCTACACCTGCCCCAAGAAGCTGATACTGCCCTACCTGCGGGAGACTCTGGAGGAGCTGAAAAAACGCAAACCCGACAAGGTCAACCCCTACCGGGCCAGAGTAGCCATCGTGGGCTCCGAGATCGACGACCCCAACCTCACCAAGCTCATCGAGGGCTGCGGCGCTCTGGTGGTATCCGACCGCTTCTGCTTCGGCTCCACCCCCGGCCGGGAGGTCATAGAGCTGAAGGACGATGAGGACGCCCTCACCCAGATATGCCTCCATGTAATGGAGCACTCCGAGTGCGCCCGCTACATATCCGACGAAAAGGTGCTCCAGCGCCGGGTCACTTCCGACCGCCTGGCAAAGGAATACAAGGCCGAAGGCATCATCTATGAACAGATGAAATACTGCGACTACTGGGGCTTCGAGCGGGCTCTGGTCAGCCACGTTATGCACGACGAGTACGGCTGGCCCGTGCTGAGCATAGACAGGCTGTACAACAACGGCAACTCCGGCCAGCTGCGCACCCGTGTCCAGGCCTTTGTTGAATCCCTTGAGATCAAACGCATTCACAAAGAGGAGGGCAAAAAGTAATGGCAAAGAAGGAAAAGATAAAATTCCCGAATCCCGAATTCTGGAAATGCAGGGACGAGATCCAGTGGGGCGCCCAGTGGGAGAACCTGAAGGAATTCGGCGGCATAGCCTGGGACCTGCTTAAAAAGACCGACTGGAAGCAGTTCGGCAACGAGAGGATAAACGACATCAAGTCCGACGGTGAGCGCATAAAGGAAGAGTTCAACGACTTTATGGCCCTGGACAAGGCCGGCAAGATAGACCGCATACTCAACGGCGAAAAGAGCCTGGGCCGTCTGTACCGCAAGGGCGCCATGGCCACCGTGCGCCGGGAGTGGCGCGGCATCAAGGACACCGCCTATGACTTTTACCGCTGGGCCTACACCTGGGGCATGCTGCTGACCAGCTTCTCCAGAGACCTGATCCCGGCGCTCAACGCCACTTTGTATTACCGCTGGATGGTCTCCTACTTCTGCTGCCACGGCTTTTTGGACAAGAACACCATGGGCCTGCGGGGCTCCAACCTGCGCATGAGCCACATGCTGCTGTTCGATGTGTTCCGCTACGTGGCAGAGAACCTGGTGTTCCTGGCCAAGTGCGACAGGAAGAACGGCAACTGCGAGGCCCTGAACCAGAAGCTGGTGCTCTTTGACGAGATGACCATGGGCCAGATAATGGCCGGCTTCCCCGACCTGCTGGGCATACCATACCAGCTGCTGCCCGTGTTCCTGGTCTCCGAGATAGACCAGCTCACCTGCGTGCCTTACATTGACGCGGTGGAGTCCTACGGCCTGCCCGCAGACACCTGCCCCGTGCCCTCCTCCGAGTGCGGCGCCATCGTTGTGGACGCCCTGCCTCACTGCGGCTGCTGCTTCATTTCCTCCTCCATGCCCTGTGACGGCTCCACCATGGCTTCCTCC
Source organism: Candidatus Limivicinus faecipullorum (assembly GCA_018711755.1). Lineage (GTDB taxonomy): Bacteria > Bacillota > Clostridia > Oscillospirales > Oscillospiraceae > Limivicinus > Limivicinus faecipullorum. Next base: position 2,113 of record DVHY01000185.1, read on the forward strand.
TATATGAGCCGCCGCTTCCCCAATCTGCCTACCTTCCACCTGTGCTTCCCCGTGCGCTACCTGGATGAGGAGACTGTGCAGATGGGCGCGGAGGATATACGCCACTGCATAAAGTTCATTGAGGATATCACCGGCGCAAAGTGGAACTGGGAGGCCTACTTCTCCGCCATGAAGCGCTTCAACCAGGAGACCGACTACGAGCTGCAGAAATGGGAAGTCAACAAGAGTGCTTATCCCCAGCTGCTGGGTCCCTGCTATGAGCTGTTCCGCAAGTGGAACTACGAGATGGACGGCGGCATAGACCCCAGAATCCTCAAGACCTCCGAGAAGGTCAACAAGATACTCATGAAGGCCTACGAGAACAGAGAGGAACCCTATCCCGGCAAGATGAAGTACAGGGCCATCGTCTGGTCCTGCCCGGCCCACTACTACGCCAACTTCTCCAACTGGGCCGCCAACTGCTGGGGCATCAACGTCCTGGTGGAGATGGAGTCTCTGAACTTCACCAAGCATCTTGAGACCGAGGACAAGGAAGAGGCCCTCCGTGACCTGGCCCGCCTCTACGAGCGCATGGTCATGCGCCGCCACACCAACGGCGGATACCAGAACGTGGTGGACGAGCTGTGGCGCCAGTGCGAAGACTGGAACGCAAAGCTCATAATCATGTACCAGAACGTGGCCTGCAAGAACATGGCTACCGTTCAGGGCATCCTGGACGAGCAGGGCCGCCAGCGGGGCTACGACCTTATCTGGGTGGAGCATGACCTTATGGACCCCCGTACCGTCTCCCGCCGCACTATGAGAGACAAGGTCAGCGAGTACATGCGCACCGTCATGAAGGCCGAGCCTGTAGACCCGTCCCTGGTGGAATTCGAGGACGAGGTCTGCATGTAAACCACCGCCATTTACCGGGCTGCCGCCGGGAAAACCGGCGGCGGCCGGATTGAATCGAATTTACGTCTTTAAATAATAATACATGGAGGAAAGCAAAATGAAATATTTTGGCGGCTGCGACGTAGGGTCTACATATACCAAGGCAGTTATACTGGACGAGAACGGGAAGATGATAGCGGACACCACCATAAGGAGCAAGATAAATTCCGAGCAGAGCGCGATAGCGGCCATGGAAGAGGTGTGCAAGCAGGCGGGGCTGAAGGACAGCAAGGACCTGGCCTACCTGATAGGCACCGGCTATGGGCGCAACAAGGTGCCCTTTGCCGATGAGAACATCTCGGAGATAAGCTGCCACGCCATGGGCGTGCACGTGACCAATCCCGACGTGAAGGCCATCATAGACATCGGAGGCCAGGACGTAAAGGGCATCTCCATA
>DVHY01000186.1 GCA_018711755.1 Candidatus Limivicinus faecipullorum
CGAAAGCTCAAAAATCCAACATTACAATATTACTATCGCGGCCCTGAGCCGTCAATGCCTAACTTGTAAATTTTGTTTACTTTTTTGGCAAAACAGTTACAGGCCTTGTAATTGCATTATGTGAACTAAAATTACCTGTTGAAAAGCCTGTTGGAAATGTTAAAAACTCCTTTGATTGTGGGAATCTTGCCCGGGAGGGGGGATATGAATAAAAGGGGGAAAAAAGTCGAAATATTCATAATCATGTAAACCAACTCATAGAACCGTTTTGTAACTCATAGTCTCAAACAAGATATCCTGTGGGAGGGGACTATGAAAGCTATACTCTGTTTTGTAATCATATTTTCTACATTTTTCTCTGCTTTCGGCGCGGAAGCCTATGGGGAGGCCTATTTAAAGGACGAGGACATAGCCATTCAGGCGCCCTCGGCGCTGCTGATGGAGAAGGAGACAGGCACGGTGATATATGAGAAAAATGCCCGGGAGCGGCGCTTCCCCGCCAGCGTCACCAAGGTGATGACCATGCTGCTCATCGTGGAGGACATTGAGAGCGGGAAACTGAGCCTGGAGGACACGGTGACGGCCAGCGAGAGGGCGGCCTCCTTTGGGGGCAGCTGCGTGTATCTGGAGGCGGGGGAGCAAATGAGCGTCAGCGACATGCTCAAGTGCATAGCCGTGGTCTCCGCCAACGACTGCGCCGTGGCCATGGCCGAGCACATCAGCGGCAGCGAGAGCCTGTTTGTGGAGAGGATGAACCGGCGGGCAAAGGAGCTGGGGATGGAGGACAGCCACTTCACCAGCTGCAGCGGGCTTTTTGACGACGGGGACCACTACACCACCGCCTATGACGTGGCCCTGATGTCCAGGGAACTGATAAAGCACGACATGATAAAGGACTTCACCACCATCTGGATGGACAGCATAAGGGGCGGGGAGTTTGAGCTGAGCAACACCAACAAGCTGGTGCACTGGTATTCCGGCTGCACGGGACTGAAGACCGGCTACACCTCCACCTCCAAGTACTGCCTGTCCGCCACGGCGGAGCGGGACGGGGTGGAATATATAGCGGTGGTACTGGGGGGAGAGAGCAGCGACAGCCGCAACAAGGACGCCCAGACCCTGCTGGACGTGGGCTTTGCCAATTACTCCCTGTGTCCTCTCACCATGGAGGAGCCCCTGCCGGAGCTGAAGGTGGAGCTGGGGAAAAAGAACAGCGTGAGCCTGGAGTACGGCGGGGACGCCTATGCCCTGGTGGAGGGCAAGGGCCAGACGCCGGAATATGAGCTGGAGTTTTCCGGCAGCGTCCGGGCCCCGGTGAAGCAGGGGGATGAGCTGGGCAGCCTGAAGGTGAGCCTGGGGGGAGAGACGGTGGCGGAGATACCCCTGTGCGCCGGGGAGGACGTGGAGAGAATAGGCTTTTTCGGCCTGTTCAAGCGCCTGGGGGCCAGCCTCTTCGCCCTGTAGAACATCAAATTTTTGTTGAAATATACGGGAAAGGGTATATAATTAAAGGGTAGCCTTGATACCCTGGGATAAATGAAAACAATACGGTTTACACAGGAGGAGAGAAGGAAATATGATAAAGGTAGATCTATCGGGCGCAGCCCAGTTTTTCACCAGCGCCGGACCCGACTATGCCCTGGCGGGGCTTGCCCACAAGAAGCTCGTTGAGAAGAGCGGCCTGGGCAGCGAGTTTACCGGCTGGATGGAGCTGCCCCAGCGCATAAAGGAGACGGAGCTGGAGGAGATAATCGCCACCGCCGAGAAGATACGCAGCCGTTCCAAGGCCCTGGTGGTAGTGGGCATCGGCGGCTCTTACCTGGGCGCCCGTGGGGCCATAGAGCTCCTCAAGCCCCTGCCCGGCAAGGACGATCCCCAGATATTCTTTGTGGGCAACATGCTCTCTGCCGACTCCCTCTGCGACACTTTGGATAGGCTGGGGGACATGGATTTCGACGTGAACGTCATCTCCAAGTCCGGCACCACTCTGGAGCCTGCGGTGTCCTTCCGCATCTTCCGGGAGCTGCTGGAGAAGAAATACGGCGACAAGGCCGACGAGCATATCTTCGCCACCACCGACGCCCACAAGGGCGTGCTGAAATCCCTGGCGGACGCCAGAGGCTGGGAGACCTTTGTAGTGCCCGACGATGTGGGCGGCCGTTTCAGCGTGCTGTCCGCCGTGGGCCTGCTGCCCATGGCCGTGGCAGGCATAGACGTGCGCCGGGTCATCGACGCGGCCATTGAGGAGCTGAACGCCCTCTCCCTCCAGTCCCCGGAGAACCCGGCCTGGAAGTATGCCGCCGCCCGGCAGCACCTGTACGCCAAGGACTACGATATAGAGATCCTGGCCTGCTACGAGCCCAGCTTCCGTTTCATGGCCGAGTGGTGGAAACAGCTCTACGGCGAGAGCGAGGGCAAGGACGGCAAGGGCATCTTCCCCGCCTCCGTGGAATATACCGCCGACCTGCACTCCATGGGCCAGTACATCCAGTCCGGCCCCAGGAAGCTGATGGAGACGGTGGTGCGCTTCAGCTACAGCCGCCGCACCTACACCTTCCCCTATGAGGCGGAGGACACCGACGGCCTCAACTACATTGCCGGCCGGGATATCTCCGAGGTGGGCCATGTGGCCGCCGACGCCGTGAGGGACGCCCATGTGGCGGGAGGCGTGCCCAACATGATAATCGAGGTGCCCATGCGCAACGAGGAGGGCTTCGCCGCCCTGGTGTGCTTCTTTGAGGTGGCCTGCGCCATCTCCGGCTACATGTCCGGGGTCAATCCCTTTGACCAGCCCGGCGTGGAGGCCTACAAGAAGAACATGTTCCGCATGCTGGGCAAGCCGGGAACCTGATGCGCTGAAGTATATACAGTCTCACCCGGGGCCGAAAGGCCCCGGGTGAGACTGTCAAAAAGCCTCGCAGAGTTTTTTCGCCTGGCGAAAAAAATGATTTTAATTGTTTTCCGCAGCGGCGTGTACGTTGCGGAAAACACTTCTCACGGAGCGGAGTGTCGAATTGTACGCCTCTGGCGTACAACCGAGGCATGAAGCGAAGTGTAAGCTATTTTGCCAAAGAAGGCCATGCCTTCTTTGGCAAGCTGACCCGGGGCCGAACGGCCCCGGGTTTTTCT
>DVHY01000187.1 GCA_018711755.1 Candidatus Limivicinus faecipullorum
GAGATGAAGGAGAAGAAGCTGCGCATTGAGGATGCTCTCAACGCCACCCGTGCAGCCGTTGCAGAGGGCGTTGTCCCCGGCGGCGGCACTGCCTACGTCATAGCTTCCAAGGCCGCCGAGGCCGAAGTGGCCGCCCTTGAGGGCGACGAGAAGACCGGCGCCGCCATCGTCGCCAAGGCTCTGAAGGCCCCCATCATGCAGATCGCAGCCAACGCCGGTCTGGAGGGCGCAGTCATCCTGAACAATGTGGCCGGCAGCACCAGCAGCACCTACGGCTACGACGCCGCCAACGACCAGTACGGCGACATGATAGAGCTGGGTATCGTCGACCCCACCAAGGTCTGCCGCAGTGCTCTGGAGAACGCCGCTTCCGTGGCCTCCATGGTGTTGACCACCGAGAGCCTGGTTGCCGACATCCCCGAGAAGAATCCTCCCATGCCCGCCGGCGGCGGAGACATGGGCGGCATGTACTGATAAATCGGCAGGCAGCCGAACAGTTAAATAAACCCCAAGCATAAAACTCAAGCCCGGAGGCATCTGCCTCCGGGCTTCAGCTTGTCGAAGAAGGTCAAGCCTTCTTCGACAAAAGGGATTGCACTTCGCTCCATGCCTCGGTTGTACGCCAGAGGCGTACAATTCGACACTTCGCTCCGTGAGATGTGTTTTCTGCGACGCACATGTCGCCGCAGAAAACGATTTAATTTATTTTTTCGCTGCGGCGAAAAAACTCTGCGAGGCTTTTTTCACAGTCTCACCGCTCCGGCACAGAGTATGCCGGAGCGGTATTTGAAATTTCTCGGAGCTCTGACAGCTCAACATGGCTGTGAAATATTCAGCTGGTGGGCTTCACGCCCCCCTTACCTCCTCACGGGCTCCGCCTCCCAGCTGCGGATTGCGCCGCTGTAGCCGTCTATCTCAAACTCATACTTCATGCCGGAGTAGAGGATCTCCCCCTCGTACTCGATACGGCCGTCGTCCCGGTCGGTCTTGAACTCGATGATATCGTTCTCGGTGGCTCCCGGCACCTGGGCCAGAGCCAGGGCCTTGGCCTCCTCCGCGGTTATCTCGCTGCCGCTGCCGGAGGACTGGAAGTAAGTCTCCACGTCGTAGTCGTAGGAGTACACCTCCCCGGTGAGGGCGTCTATCTCATAGTCGTATTCCTTGTAGTCCTGGGTGTAGAACTCCACCTCGTAGACCTGGCGGCCGTCCTCCCGATCCAGCTTGGTCTTGAGGAAAGTGACCTGGCTCTCCGTGAGCCCGGCATGCTCCAGAGCCGCATCCCTGGCGGCCTGCTCCTCTATCAGCTCCCCGGAGCTCTGGGTCTGGACAGAGGGGGTCTGGACGCTCTGGGCGCCGGGAGCCGGGCTGGTCTGGGCAGTTTGGGCGGTCTGAGGGGTCTGGGTGGCCTGGGGCTGGGCTGCAAGGAATGTTCCCTGGTTTATCCTGCACTCTATCACCCGGCCGCTGATGGCGTCGATGTCATACTGGTAGCTGCTGTCGCCGCTGGTGAAGTCTATGGCGTAGTACTCGGTGTCCCCCTGCCGGTCAAGGCCGGTGGTGGTGAAGCTCACGGCGGAGGCGCTGAGCCCCGCATCCTCCAGGGCCACGGCCTTTGCCGCCTCCAGCCCTATGGGCTCGGCCTGGACGCTGGTGGGGCTGCCGCAGCCCGCCAGGACGAGGCAGGCCAGGACCGCCAGCACCAATATATTTATAAGCATCTTTCTGTTGTTTTTCATTTTTATTTCCTCCTTATTTCCTTTCGATGGTGAGAGCTTAACAGGGAAACATTAAAGGAACATGAAACTGGAAAAAAATTTTCAGGTTTTTTCTCCGGCGTCCTCAGCCGCAGCCGGCAGGCGCAGAGTGAAGACGCTGCCCTCTCCCGGCCGGCTCTCCAGGCTCATGTCGCCTCCGTGGAGCCGGGCTATCTGCTCCACCATGGCAAGGCCCAGCCCGGCCCCCTGAGCGCCGCTGCGGGAGGGGTCGGCCTGATAAAAGCGCTGCCATATCTTCTCCTGCAGCTCAGGGGCTATGCCCTCGCCCTCGTCCCGGACGCTCAGCTGCACCTGTCCTCCCTCCCGGCGCAAGCTTAGCCATACGCTGCCGCCGGGCTTTCCGTATTTATAGGCGTTGTCCAGCAGATTCTGTATGAGCCGGGTGAGCAGCAGCCTGTCCCCCCTGACCTTCACGCCCGGCAGGATATCCGTCTTGAGGCAGGCGCATCTCTCCCCCTGGTCCCGGCACAGTTCCTCCCCCAGGGCGGACAGGTCCAGAAGCTCCATGTTCAGCTTCTCCGTGCCCTGGTCCAGCCGGGTCATCTGCAGCAGCTGGTTTATCAGCTGGGCCATTTTCTTCCCCTGGCGGTGGACGGTCTGTATCGTCTCCCGCTGTTCCTCCACGGTCTCGTCGAATTTCTCGCTGTATTCACAGGCGCTGAGTATCACCGAAAGAGGGGTGCGCAGCTCGTGGGAGGCGTCGGAGGTGAAGCGTTTTTCCGCCTCGAAGGCCCGCTCCAGCCGCTCCAGCATCCTGTCAAAGTTCTCCCCCAGGCGTCTGAACTCCTCCGGGGCCTCCCCCAGGTCTATCCTGGCGGACAGGTCCCGGCCCTCGTTGATGGCGGCGGCGGTGGCGTTGATGCTGTCCAGGGGCCGCAGGGCCCGGCGCACTATCAGCCAGCCCCCCAGAGCCCCCAGGAGTATGAACAAGGGCATGGCGATACCGGCGGCGGCCAGCAGGTTCTGCCGGGTCTCCGCTCCCTGGGATATCTCCGTCATCCCCCGCAGCCAGATGCCGTCCTCCCAGCCGGAGGGCAGCCACAGGTCCATCACATAGTAGCTCCCCTGCTCCGTCTCCACCGGGCGGGTCAGGCCGTTTTCAAAGGGTATGGTCAAAGCCGTGAGAGCCTGGGGCAGCTGGCCGGCCAGCAGGGCCTGGCTCTTGCTGTATACCACGGTGTAGATGCCGCTGCGGTAAAAGCCGAAGCCGCTGCCTATTTCCAGTTCCCCGTCCACTATGTCCGCCTGCAGAGCGTTTTCCCGCAGGGTCCGGTCCAGGCTGTCCAGGACGGTCTGGTTGGCCACAGAGCTGCTTATGACCATAACGAAAGTCAATGTCACGGCGGCCATGAGCAGCATCAGCAGGGTGTACCAGAGGGTCAGGCGCAGCTTGATGGAGCTTCTCTTCATGCCTTGTCCTCCCTGAGCACCCAGCCCGCCCCACGGACGGTGTGGATGAGCTTCACCGGGAAGCCCTCGTCCAGCTTCTTTCTCAGACGGCTCATGTATACGTCCACATTGTTGGAGCTGCCGGAGTACTCGTAGTTCCATATCCTGTCCTCCAGCTGCTCCCGGGAGATAACGGCGCCCTTATTTCTTATAAGGTGTTCCAGTATGGCAAACTCCTTTGGCAGCAGGACTATCTCCCGGCCGCCCCGCTCCACTCTCTGGCGGCGGGTGTCCACGGTCAGGTCCGCCAGGGTAAAGACATTGCTGCGGTTCCCCGCATGCTTGCGGGTCATGGCCCGGAGCCGGGCCAGCAGCTCCTCAAAGTCAAAGGGCTTCACCAGATAGTCGTCCCCGCCCAGGTCCAGGCCCGTCACCCGGTCCGCCACGCTGTCACGGGCGGTGAGAAACAGCACCGGGGTGTCCATCCCCCGCTCCCGCATGGCGGAGACCAGGCTGAAGCCGTCCTTGCCCGGGAGCATCACGTCCATGAGTATGGCGTCGTACTCCGCCCCGGCCAGATAGTGCTCCACCTCGTTCCCGTCAAAGCAGCTGTCCACGGTGTAGCCGCTCTTTGAAAGAGTCTTTGTGATTATGCGGTTCAGGTCCTTTTCGTCCTCCACCACCAGGATGCGCATGGCAAAGCCTCCTTTTCTCTTAAGTCCTTTTTCTCCGCCGCCTCAGGCGTAGCCCACCGCCAGGCCGAAGAGCAGCAGCAGGCAGGTACACACCAGTATCACCGCCTGGAATTTCCAGGTCCATCTGAACCAGCTGCCGTAGCTCACCCCCGCCAGGCCCAGGGATATGAGCAGCACCGGGTTCGTGGGATAGAGCACGTTGGAAAAGCCGTCGCCGAAGGCATAGGCCACCACGCACAGCTGGGAGGACAGCTCAAATATCTGGGCCACCGGCAGTATCAGGGGCAGCAGCAGAAAGGCCTTGGCGGAGCCGGAGGGGATGAAGAAGTTCATCACCAGCACCACCAGGTACAGGAAGAGTATAACCACCCAGCGGGGCAAAGTCCCGGCGGCGGCCACGGCATAATATAAAATGGTATCCAGTATCTTGCCCTCGGTGAGGGTATATTTTATGGAGCTGGCCATGAGTATCATCAGCACCGCCGGCAGCACGCTCACAAGGCCGTTTATGAAGCTGGAGCCCAGCTTCCCCGGCGTCATGCCCGAGGCCAAGGTGGACACTATGCCGGCAAGAAGGAACATGGCGGCCACGATTATCATGGTGTAGTCCTGAAGGGCGGTTATAAAGCTGGAGGAGAGCACCAGGACTATGCCCAGGCCCAGTATCCCGGCAAAGAGGGCCAGGGCCCGGTCCATGGCGGGGCTGGGCTGAAAGTCCTCCCCGGCCATATTCCCCTCCAGGGGCCGCTCCACCTTTTTGGCGTGGCTGCGCAGGAAGAGCAGCAGCAGGGCATAGACCACAAGGAAGCTGAGGGCTCTCAGCCATATGCCGGAAAACATGGGCAGGCCCGCCAGCTCCTGGGCAATGCCCACGGTAAAGGGGTTGCACACCCCGGCGGAAAAGCCGCAGCCGGCGGCCAGGATGCTCATGCCCACGCCGGTCATGGCGTCCCAGCCCAGTCCGGCCGCCAGGGACACCACTATGGGCACCAGGGGGATGACCTCCTCAAAGGAGCCGATAAAGGAGCCCATGGCCATGAAAAACAGCACCACCACCGCCATGAGCCGATAGCGGGCGGCGCCATAACGGCCCACCACCCGCTTGAGCATATACAGCATAAGCCCGCAGCGGTCCAGGCTGTTGAATATGCCGCCGATGACCAGCAGAAAGACTATCACCGCAATGATGGTGCCGCTGCCCTCCTGGCCCAGGATGAGCAGAGGCGACAGCAGCCATTTGTAAAAGGGCAGTCCCCCCTCCACGCTGCTGTAGCCCGCCTGGGTGTCTATCACCATGTTCCCCTGGGCATCGGCTACACGCTGGTATTCCCCGCCGGGGAGCACCAGGGTGAGTATATAAGTCAGCAGCATCAGGGCAAAGAGTATGAGGATAGCCGTAATAAAGGAGCGGGCGCTGATGTTCAGGCCCTTGTTTTCTCTCTTCTGCTTCATCGGGAAGCCTCCCCCGTGTTTTTCTCTCCGGGCGCCGGGGGTCCCCCCGCCGCCGTTACGTCTTAGGATAGCACAAATCCCCGGCAAAGTCACCTGTTATCTGGACTCTCCGGGAGCTTTGCCCCAAGGAATTCGGCCGCAGGACAAAAGAGCATAAAAATCTTTATTTTCCAGGCATATTTTTCAATTGACATTCCCCGCCTTACTATGTACAATTAGTCGGATTTAAGATTATCAGAGGTGCCGGCATGAAAAACACATCCCTCTGCTATATAGAAAAAGACGGCCGTTACCTGATGCTCCACCGCACCAGGAAGCAGAACGACGAGAACCACGACAAGTGGATAGGCATAGGCGGCAAGTTTGAAGCCGGGGAGAGCCCGGAGGACTGCATGCTCCGGGAGGTCCGGGAAGAGACGGGGCTTAGCCTCGGTTCCTGGCGTTTCCGGGGCATAGTCACCTTTGTCAGCGACGAATGGGGCACGGAGTACATGCACCTGTTCACCGCCGATTCCTTCACCGGCGCCCTCTGCCCCTGCGACGAGGGGGAGCTGGAATGGGTGGAAAAAGAGCGCATACCCTCTCTGCCCATCTGGGAGGGGGACAGGATATTCCTGCGTCTTCTGGAGGAGGAGGCAAACTTCTTCTCCCTGAAGCTCTGCTACAAGGGCGACAAGCTGGTTCGTGCCGTGCTGGACGGCCGGGAGGAATTGTTATGAGCAAAGTAAAAGATTTTCTGCGCCGGGAGCTGACGCTGTGCGTCTCCTTTGTGGCCGCTTTTGTAAGCTGCTTTTTCGTCCATCCCGACAGGGAGTATCTGGGCTATCTGGATCTGCGCACCCTGGCCCTGCTCTACGCCCTGATGGTGGTGGTGGCGGGGCTGCGCCACGCCGGGGTCTTCACCCTGCTGGCCCATAAGCTCTGCGCCCGGGCAGCTTCCGTGCGCTCCATGGGCCTCACCCTGGTACTGCTGAGCTTTTTCAGCGCCATGCTCATCACCAACGACGTGGCCCTGCTCACCTTCGTGCCCTTTGCCGTGGTGGTGCTGGGCATGGCCCATCAGGAAAAGGCCCTTATCTGGGTAGTGCTGCTCCAGACCGTAGCGGCAAACCTGGGCAGCGTGCTAACCCCCGTGGGCAATCCCCAGAACCTGTATCTCTACTCCCGCTACAACCTGAGCGTGGCCGACTTTTTCTCCGCCACCCTGCCTCTGTGGCTCATATCCCTTGCGGTTGTGCTGCTGCTGGGCCTGCGCCTGAGCCGCTCCCGGGTGGATGTCTTTCTGGGAGAAGAGCCGGGGCTGGACAAAAAGAGCCTCATCCTCTATCTGCTGCTGTTTCTCCTGTGCCTGGCGGTGGTGCTGCGGCTCATCACCTGGCATTTGATGCTGCCGGTGCTGATAGTCGTGCTGCTCATCTTTGACCGGCGGCGGCTGAAAGAGGCGGACTTCATGCTGCTTCTCACTTTCGTGTGCTTCTTTGTCTTCGCCGGGAACCTGGCCCGGGTCCCTGCGGTGGAGGCCCTCCTCGGCCGGCTGCTGCTGGGCAGAGAGCTGCTGGCGGGGGCCCTGGTGAGCCAGGTGATAAGCAATGTGCCCGCCGCCCTGCTTCTCTCCGGCTTCACGGAAAACGGCAGAGAGCTGCTGCTGGGCGTGAATATAGGCGGCCTGGGCACCCCCATCGCCAGCCTGGCCAGCCTCATAAGCCTGAAACTCTACTCCCACTCGGAACATGCCGACAGCGGGAAATACCTGGGACTTTTCTCCCTGGTGAATTTCGCTTTGCTCTTTATCCTGCTCCTGGGCTACAGCCTGCTGTAAACCCGCTGTGAAAAATGCATATTCCTGTTGAAAGTCGCCTTTTGCCGTGCTATAATGCTCCCCAATAAGGGAGTAGTCGGCGCTTGGGCGTGATGAGGTCAACACACTGGACTCGTTCCTGGCTTTATCTTAAACGACGAGACTTATCTGCGGCAGCGGATAGGTCTCGCCTTTTTTGCCCCTGCCGCCGGAATTGCTGGGGAGGAAGATGAATTTGAGCTTTATCGAACTGTTTCTCATTGCCGTGGGCCTGTCCATGGACGCCTTCGCCATAGCCATTTGCAAGGGACTGTCGGTTCAGCAGCTGAAACTCAAGCACATGGTGATAACCGGTCTTTGGTTCGGCGGCTCCCAGGCCGTAATGCCCCTGATAGGCTACTTCCTGGGCAGCAGCTTCTATTCCCTCATATCCGGAATAGACCACTGGATATCCTTCGGCCTGCTGCTTATAATCGGCATCAACATGATAAGGGAGTCCCGGGAGTCCAGCTGCCCCGTGGACGCCAGCTTCAGCCCCAAGGTGATGTTCCCCCTGGCCATAGCCGACAGCATAGACGCCCTGGCAGTGGGGGTGGCCTTCGCTTTCCAGGAGGTGAGCATACTCCCCGCCGTGGCCCTCATTGGGCTGACCACCTTCCTGCTCTCCTGCGCCGGAGTGAAGATAGGCAATGTCTTCGGTTCAAAGTACAAATCCAAGGCGGAGCTGGCCGGAGGCATAGTGCTCATAGCCATCGGCTGCACCGTGCTGCTGCGGGACCTGGGTCTGGTGGGCTGAGCCCCGCCCCCTGTCAGGAGGTATCTCAATGACCGGTCTTATACATCTTTACTGGGGCGACGGCAAGGGCAAGACCAGCGCCGCCCTGGGTCTGGCCCTGCGTGCCGCCGGGGCGGGCATGAAGGTCCTCTTCGTCCAGTTTCTCAAAGACGGCAGTTCCCCGGAGATGGCCCTGCTGGACAGGCTGGGCATGGAGACTGCCTGCTGCCCTAATATCCGCAAGTTCGTCTTCCAGATGACAGAGGAAGAACGGCGGCAGGCAGGGGCGGAATATTCCCACCTCCTGTCCCCCGCCCTTCGCCGCTGCCGGGCGGTGGGCTTCGGCCTTCTGGTACTGGACGAGATCGTCCCCGCCTGCGCCCTGGGCCTGGTCTCGGAGGAGGATCTGACGGCTTTCCTCCGCAGCAAGCCCGCCGGACTGGAAGTGGTCCTCACCGGCCGGGAGCCCTCCCCCGCCCTGCTGGAGCTGGCGGACTATTCCACGGAAATGAAGAAACACAGGCACCCCTATGACCGGGGCGTACATGCCCGGAGGGGCATAGAGTTTTAAAGTTTAATACAGCCCCTCTTTCAAGACCTTCCCTCCCATGGAACAGGAAGGTCCTTTTTATTTTCGCCAAAAGTTTACGGCATATGTCAAAAATAGTTATTGACATATGCCGTTTATTCTGTTATCTTAAAATTGTAAATGACATATGCCGTAAACTCTTGACGGGCTGCGGGTCCGGCGGCATAAAGGAGATGATAGCTTGCCCAGACCGAGAAAGTGCCGCAGAGTCTGCCGGCTGCCGGAGAACGAGGGTTTCCAGCCCCTGCGCCCCGGAGCCGCCGGGCAGGTGGTATTGACGGTGGACGAGTATGAGGCTCTCCGGCTCATCGACCTGGAGGACCTGTCCCAGGAGGATTGCGGGGACTACATGGGCATAGCCCGCACCACCGTCCAGCAGATATACGGCTCCGCCAGGAAGAAGCTGGCCCGGGCCCTGGTGGAGGGCCTGCCCCTGCGCATAGCCGGAGGGGACTTCCGCCTTTGCGACGGCACCGAGCAGCGCCGCTGCTGCGGCGGCTGCCACCGCCGCCAGGCCGGAGCATTGAAAAACGTAGAAGATTTTCAACCGGGAGGTAATGAAAAATGAGAATAGCCATACCCCTTGACGAGGACAGGCTCAGCGTCTGTCCGGTGCTGGCCAGAGCGCCCTATTTCCTCTTCAGCGCCCACGGAGAAGAGAGCATAGAAGAAAACCCCGCCGCTCAGGCCCAGAGCGGGGCGGGGATGCAGGCGGCCCAGTTTTTGGTGGACCGGGAAGTTGGCGTCCTTATCACTCCCCGCTGCGGGGAGAAGGCGGCGGAGGTGCTGGGGGCCGCAGGGATGGAGATATTCAAGAGCGCAAACAAAGCGGCGGCAGACGACCTGGCCGCCTATGGGGAGGGGAAGCTGGAGAGGCTCAGCCACTTCCACGGAGGCTTCCAGGGCATAGGATGAAGATAGCCTGTTTAAGCGGAAAAGGCGGAGCCGGCAAGACCTTTGCGGCGGTGAACCTGGCCGCCGCGGCCGGGGAATGCTGTTACGTGGACTGCGACGTGGAGGAGCCCAACGGCCGCCTCTTCCTGAAGCCGGAGGGCCTGGAGGCTTTTTCCGTCTCCACTCTCCTGCCGGATTTTGACGCCTCCCTCTGCACCGGCTGCAAAAAATGCGTGGGCTTCTGCCGCTTTCACGCCCTGGTATATATAAAGGATAAGCCCATGGTCTTCTCCGAGCTCTGCCACAGCTGCGGCGGCTGCGCCCTGGTCTGTCCCGCCGGGGCCGTCAGGGAGAAGCCCCGGCCTGTGGGAATCCTGGAAAAGGGCCGGCACGGGGACATCACCGTCATCACCGGGGTGCTGAACCCCGGGGAGGCCTCCGGCACGCCCCTCATCCGCCGGGCAATAAAGGAGGCTGCCGGTCTGAGCATCCTGGACTGTCCCCCGGGCAGCGCCTGTCCCGTTATGGAGAGCGCCATGGATGCCGACTACTGTCTTCTGGTGGCCGAGCCTACGGCCTTCGGCCTGCACAATTTCAAAATGGTCCATGAGCTCTGCCGCCTGCTGGGGAAAAACTGCGGAGTGCTCATCAACAAGCAGGACGCCCCTTATGAGCCGCTGGAGAGCTATTGCCGGGAGGCGGGACTGCCCGTCCTGGAGCGCATACCCTTTGACCCCAGGGCGGCGGAGTGCATAGCCTCCGGGGAGATAGCAGCGGAGAAGCTGCCTGAATACCGGGAACTTTTCACCCGGCTTCTGGAAAAGATAGGAGGCGGGCAATGAAAAAACTGCTGATACTCAGCGGCAAGGGCGGCACCGGCAAGACCACCGTGGCCGCCGCCCTTGCCCGCTTCTCCGGCGCCCGGGCTCTGGCCGACTGCGACGTGGACGCCCCAAATCTGCACCTGGTCTCCGGCAGTCTGCCTCAGCCCCAGGTGACGGACTTCATGGGAGGGGACAAGGCCCGGGTGGACCGGGAAAAGTGTCTGGGCTGCGGCGAATGCCTGGAGCATTGCCGCTTCGGTGCCCTTTCCATGGCAGAGGGCAGGGCCGTGATAAACGAGTATGCCTGCGAGGGCTGCGGGGTCTGCGCCCACATATGCCCCGCCGGGGCTGTAAGCCTGGAAGCCGACCTGGCCGGCAGGCAGGAGCTGTACCGGGGAGAGCGGCTGTTCTCCACCGCCATGCTGAAAATGGGCCGGGGCAACTCCGGCAAGCTGGTGACCAAGGTGAAGCTGGACCTGCTGAAATACGCCCCGGACTGTCCCCTGGCCATTGTGGACGGTTCCCCGGGCATAGGCTGTCCGGTCATAGCCTCGGTAGGGGGCATGGACCTGGTACTGGTGGTGGCGGAGCCCAGCCCTTCGGGCATAAGCGACCTGGAACGGCTGGTGAAGACGGCGGACAGCTTCCGGGTGAAGCTGGCGGTGTGCGTCAACCGCTGGGACATCAGCCCGGAAAACACTGAAAAGATACGGGCCTTCTGCCTTGAGCAGGGCATCCCCTTCCTGGGCTGCCTGCCCTATGACAAAAGCGCCTCTCTGGCCATAAACCAAGGTCTCAGCGCAGCCGATGTGGACTGCCCTCTCAGGGACGCCCTGGCCGAGCTCTGGGGAGAGCTTCGGAAGCTGCTGGGCCTTGAGGCAGAGGCTTGAAAAGCACTTCGGTTTATAGAAAAGCATTATAAAAAGCATTATATTTTTTAAGGAGAGATAATTATGAAAATAGCAGTTTCCTGCAACGGCACCCAGATCTGGCCCCACTTCGGCCACTGCGAGAACTTTATGATCTACGAGACGGAAAACGGCCTGATAAAGTCCGAGAACTCCGTCCCCAATCCCGGCCACCGGCCCGGCTTCCTGCCCAATTTCCTGGCGGACATGGGCGTGGAGGTGATAATCTCCGGCGGCATGGGCGGCGGCGCCGTGGACATTTTCAATGAGCGGAAGGTGGAGGTCATCCTGGGGGCCCAGGGCGAGGCCCGGGCCGCCGTGGAGGCATATCTCCGGGGCGAGCTGAAATCCACCGGCTCCGTCTGCCACGAGCATGAGCACGAACACAGCTGCGGCGAGCACTGAGGCTAATTATATATTGACAGCAAACCCAGACGAGAGCAATTTTCTCCCGTCTGGGTTTGTTTTATGCCTTCTCTTTTTACCGGCTGCAATGGCTTCAATGACGGTGATGTCCCTGTAGTCCTCTAGCAGTATACTCAATCCTTCTATGCGCTTTTGTATCTTTCGGCCCGTCCATTTCCAGTATTTATGATAGTCGTCCATGGCGTATTCCGGGTGTCACAATATATTCTGTTTCAATTTAAAGACAATGATTGTAATGGTCTCATGCATTCTAGAGGCCGCACTCATCCGCAGAGCGTCATGATTACTCCCTGTATATCTCCGCTGTGATACTTCATAAGAGAGTCACCGATAATATCCGCCTGGAGCTCCGGTCAGAGATATCCTAAATCAGATGCAGGTGATCCACCGCCGTCCACTTTATAAGGTCACAGCTAGCGGTAATAAAGTTTAGGGTTTGGCCGATATCTATGATAGTGGCTATGATACTTTTCAAATAAATCTCTTTTGTCTGCCTCTTCCACGGAGGTATCAGC
>DVHY01000188.1 GCA_018711755.1 Candidatus Limivicinus faecipullorum
ATCCAGTAACACACAAGCAAAACTGCTGTCCCTAAGGCGAAAGGAGAAAACGCATATGCTGGAGCTGTCCCCAAAGACCAATCTGCTGGAGGAAAACGACTACCGCTATTCCCTGCAGGACGTTAAAGAGCCCATACTGTACCGGGATGTGTACAGCTATGAGGAAGTGCCCAAGATAGCCTTCAACCACCGGCGGGTGCCCATGTCCATGCCGGAGGACATCTGGATAACCGATACCTCCTTCCGGGACGGGCAGCAGTCGGTGAACCCCTACACCACAGAGCAGATAGTGGAACTGTACAAGCTGATGAACAAGCTGGGCGGGCCCTATGGGCTCATCCGCCAGACGGAGTTCTTTATATATAGTAAAAAGGACAGGGAGGCGGTGGAGCGCTGCCAGGACCTGGGCCTGAGGTTCCCGGAGATAACCACCTGGATACGGGCCAGCCGGGAGGACTTCCGCCTGGTGAAGTCCTTGGGCATCAGGGAGACGGGTATCCTGGTCTCCTGCAGCGATTACCATATTTTCAAGAAGCTGAAGATGACCCGCCGCCAGGCCATGGAGCACTATCTTGCAGCGGTGAAGGACGCCTTTGACGCCGGGGTCATGCCCCGCTGCCATCTGGAGGATATCACCAGGGCGGATTTCTACGGCTTTGTGGTGCCCTTTGTAAACGAGCTGATGAAGCTCTCCCAGGAGGCCGGGATACCTGTGCGCATCCGGGCCTGCGACACCATGGGCTACGGGGTGCCCTACACCGAGGTGGCCCTGCCCCGCAGCGTGCCGGGGATAATCTACGGCCTGCAGCACTATTCCGACGTGCAGAGCCAGTACCTGGAGTGGCATGGCCACAACGATTTCTACAAGGCTGTGGCCAACGCCTCCACCGCCTGGCTTTACGGGGCCAGCGGCGTGAACTGCTCCCTGCTGGGCATAGGAGAGCGCACCGGCAATGTGCCTCTGGAGGCCATGGTCTTTGAGTACGCCTCCCTGAGAGGCTCCCTGGACGGTATGGACCCCAGGGTGATAACCGACATCGCGGACTATTTCCGCAAGGAGATAGGCTACGATATCCCGCCCATGACCCCCTTTGTGGGCCGCAAATTCAACGAGACACGGGCGGGCATCCATGCCGACGGGCTTTTGAAGGACGAGGAGATATACAATATCTTCGACACGGAGAAGCTGCTGAAACGCCCGGCAAAGGTGGCTATAAACAAGAACTCCGGCCTGGCGGGCATCGCCTACTGGATAAACCAGAATTATTTCCTCCGAGGAGAGGACAAACTGGACAAACACTCCCGGCTGGTCCAGGACCTGAAGGACTGGGTGGACGGAGAGTATGAGGGCGGCAGGACCGCCAGCCTCTCCACCGAGGAACTGGAGAGTAAAATATTTGAACTCTCCGGCGGGCAGTTCAGACCCCAGACCTGACAGAAGGAGGAGAAAACATGAGAGAGCACAGGACCATATCCATAGCCGACCAGATCTTCGAGCAGCTGGAACGGGACATACTCACCGGGAAATACCCCAAGGGCGAGGTGCTCAGCGAGCTGCGCCTGTCCTCGGAGCTGGGGGTCAGCCGCACGCCTGTAAGAGAGGCCGTCCGCCGTCTGGAGCAGGAGAACATCCTGAAGGAGACGGGCCGGGGCATGGTGGTGGTAGGCATATCCCGGGAGGATATGATGGACATGTACGAGGTGCGCATGCAGCTTGAGGGCCTGGCCGCCCGGCGGGCTGCCGCCAATATAAGCGACG
Source organism: Candidatus Limivicinus faecipullorum (assembly GCA_018711755.1). Classification (GTDB taxonomy): domain Bacteria; phylum Bacillota; class Clostridia; order Oscillospirales; family Oscillospiraceae; genus Limivicinus; species Limivicinus faecipullorum. Next base: position 1,760 of record DVHY01000188.1, read on the forward strand.
AACAGCTTAAAGACATGGAGGACTGCCTGGCCCTGCAGCGCTTTTACGTGGAAAAGCAGGATGGGGGGAGCCCGGAGCAGATACGGGATATGGACAGCCGCTTCCACCAGCTGCTCTATGAGAGCAGCGGCAGCCGGGCCTATCAGGAGATACTCAAGGCTCTGCACAAAAAGATAGTCAAGTACCGCTGCGCCTCCATAAGCAAGCAAACCAGAGCCGTCCACTCCCTGGCGGAGCACCGGGCCATATATGAGGCTCTGGCCGCCCACGACGGGGACGCCGCCGAGAAAGCGGCTCTGGAGCATGTGGCCAACGCCCGGGACAGTATGATGAAAATGGAGATGTAAAATATGGGATACAATCTAGCCGATAAGATTATAAAGGAACATCTGGTGTCCGGCAGTATGAAGCCGGGAGAGGAGGCGGCCCTGAGGATAGACCAGACTCTCACTCAGGATGCCACCGGAACAATGGCCTATCTGGAGTTTGAGGCAATGGGTCTGGACCGGGTAAAGACGGAGCTGTCCGTGGCCTATATCGACCACAACACCCTCCAGTCCGGCTTTGAAAACGCCGACGACCACCGCTACATCCAGACTGTGGCAAAAAAGCACGGAGTCTGGTTCTCCCGCCCCGGCAACGGCATCTGCCACCAGGTGCATCTGGAGCGCTTCGGCGTGCCGGGCAAGACACTCATCGGCTCCGACAGCCACACCCCCACCGCCGGGGGCCTGGGCATGCTGGCCTTCGGCGCCGGCGGATTGGACGTGGCCGTGGCCATGGGGGGCGGAGCCTACTATATTACAATGCCAAGGGTGATAAAGGTAGAACTTAAGGGGGCTCTCCGGCCCTTCGTCACCGCCAAGGATATCAGTCTGGAGATACTGCGCATACTCTCCGTAAAGGGCGGCGTGGGCAAAATCATAGAGTGGGGCGGCGAGGGGGCAAAAACCCTCACCGTGCCGGAGCGGGCCACCATAACCAACATGGGGGCGGAACTGGGGGCCACCAGCTCCATCTTCCCCTCCGACGAGATGACCCTGGCTTTCCTTAAGGCCCAGGGCCGGGAGAAGGATTTCCGGAAGCTGCAGCCCGATGCAGACGCAGAGTACGAGCGGGTGATAGAGATAGACCTCTCAAGCCTGGAGCCCCTGATAGCCTGCCCCCACATGCCGGACCGGGTGGTGACGGTGAAGAGCCTGAAGGGCACCAAAGTGGACCAGGTGTGCATAGGCTCCTGCACCAACTCCTCCCTCTATGACATGCTGAAAGCAGCCGCAATGCTGAAAGGGAGGCAGATAAGCCCTGACGTGTCCATGTCCGTCTCCCCCGGCTCAAGGCAGGTGCTCACCATGCTCTCCGACTGCGGGGCATTGTCGGATATCCTGTCCTCCGGGGCCAGGCTCCTGGAGTGCGCCTGCGGCCCCTGCATAGGCATGGGCTTCTCCCCCAACTCCGGGGGCGTGAGCCTGCGCACCTTCAACCGGAACTTCCGGGGCCGCAGCGGCACTGCCGACGCCAAGGTCTATCTGGTCTCACCGGAGACCGCCGTGGCCTCCGCCCTCACCGGGGAGATAACAGACCCCAGGGAGCTGGGGATGGAGAAACTGGATGTAAAGCTGCCCGCTGCCTTCAAGCTGGACGACAGCGCCCTGCTGCCACCGGCGCCTGCGGACAAGGCGGGAGAAGTGGAGGTGCTCCGGGGCCCCAACATAAAGTCCATTCCCGAGGGAAAGGCCCTGACTGATACCATAGAAGCCGGCCTTACTTTGAAGGTGGGGGACAATATCACCACCGACCACATCATGCCCGCCGGGGCCAAGATACTGCCCTACCGCTCCAACATACCCAAGCTCTCGGAATTCTGCTTTGCCGTGTGTGACGAGAGTTTCTCAAAGCGGGCCCTGGAGGCGGGACAGAGCTTCATAGTGGGCGGGGCCAACTATGGCCAGGGCTCCTCCCGGGAGCATGCGGCCCTGGTGCCCCTTTACCTGGGGGTGAGGGCCGTGGTGGCCAAGAGCTTTGCCAGAATCCACCAGGCCAACCTGATAAACGCAGGCATCCTGCCCCTGAGCTTCAAAGACCCGGAGGACTATGACAGGCTGGAACAGGGAGAAAAGCTCGTGCTCAGCGGCATACTGGAGGGATTGGAGACGGGAGAGATGACCCTGCACGCCAAAGCGGGGGATATAAAGCTGCTCTGCTCCTTTACCCGGCGGCAGCAGGAGATTCTAAAGGCCGGGGGATTGCTGAACTACACCAGGGAGGGAAACAAATGATGAACAGGACCGAATACATAGACTGTGCGGCGGAGCATTTCAAAGAACTGCTGGCCCAGCAGCTGGACAGACAGGAGCGCATGGAGAAGGCGGCTCCCGCCAAGGACTTCTCCAAAATGGACAAGATCGTCATAGGCGTGGTGGGAGGCGACGGCATCGGCCCCATCATCATGGCCCAGGCCCGGCGGGTGCTGGAAAAGCTCCTGGCGGATGAGCTCTCTTCCGGGCGCATAGAGCTGAGGGACATCCAGGGCCTGACCATAGAAAACCGCCTGGCCCAGGGCTGCGCCGTCCCGCCGGAGGTGCTGGCGGAGATAAAGAAGTGCGACGTGCTTTTGAAAGGCCCCACTACCACTCCCAAGGGTGGAACTCTGGAGAGCGCCAATGTGACGCTGCGCCGGGAGCTGGACCTCTTTGCCAATGTGCGCCCGGTGCAGATACCGGAAGAGGGCATAGACTGGATGTTCTTCCGGGAGAACACCGAGGGCGAATACGCCCTGGGCAGCCGGGGCATCGAAGCGCCCGGAAAGCTGAGCATGGATTTCAAGGTCACCACCGACGCCGGGACAAGGCGCATCGCCAGGGCAGCTTTCGATTACGCCAGAGCCAACGGCAAGACCAATGTAGCCATAGTCACCAAAGCCAACATCATGAAAAAGACCGACGGCATGTTCTCCCGCATCTGCCACGAGATAGCCGAGGACTACCCGGAGATAACGGCCGACGACTGGTACATCGATATCATGACCGCCAACCTGGTGAATAAGGAGGTCCGCAATAAGTTCCAGGTCTTCCTCCTGCCCAACCTCTATGGAGATATTATCACCGACGAGGCCGCCCAGCTCCAGGGGGGCGTGGGCACCGCCGGCAGCGCCAATATGGGTGCGGGCTACGCCATGTTCGAGGCCATCCACGGCTCCGCACCCAGAAAGATTGAGAAGGGCGAGGGGGATTACGCCAATCCCTCCAGCATACTGAAGGCTGCGGAACTGCTTTTGCGCCATATAGCCATGGCTGACAAGGCGGATAAGCTCTCCGCCGCCATGGAGGACTGCGCCAGGGAGGGCCGGGTCGTTGTCACCGGCCGCAAGGACGGCGCCAGCTGCCGGGAATTCACCGACTGCCTGCTGGAAAAACTCTGAGAAAATACTAAAGGAATATTCCAAAACAGCCCCGGCTGCGCTTTCCTGCGCAGCCGGGGCTGTTCACGGTTTGTTAGCACCGCTGTGAACTAAAAATTAATTTGGTTATTTTTATATTTAATTTCTTTCTTAGAATTTGCCTGTATTCTTGAGCCATAAAACAAAGGAGGCCCACAGAGCAGAGCTCCCGGGGCCCCCAAAACAAACAAGAAAGGAATACACAACTATGAATAAAAACTATGAATTTGCCCTTACCGCCGTCCTCAACGACATCGGACTGAACAGAAGCGACGCCCGGATGGTGAATATAGACAAGCAGGACGGACTTTACTATGTGAGCTTCCGCACCGACTGGCAGAAGTATGAAGCCTACGTGGACGCACAGACTTTCCAGGTGCTGGGCCTGAACTTCATGCCCGCCGGAGAGGTGCCTATGGATGAGATAGACTACATCGTGGCCACCGTGGTGGCCTGAGAGAACAGGATACAGCAACAGAACAGGATAAATGAGGGCCGGGGCAACCCGGCCTTTTGTCATTGTATTTAATTGCCGCTTCAATCCTCCGGCCTGTCCACTCCCAGCTCAAAACATTTTTCCAGATATATCTTGTGGCAGAAGGCGATTATGGCCGAGCGCAGCATCATCTTCTCGTCGGTGGAATCGGTGCCCACCGCGTCGGGGCTCTCCTTCAGGCCGAAGACATAGGCCAGAAGATTCTCCAGCTCGTCGCAGAAATAGTTGTAGGCCCGCTCCGTGGTGTAGGTGCGCTCCTGGAGACGGATGAAACGGTCCAGATTGTCCAGGCTCAGCACGTTCTTGGCCACCGCCACAAAGAAGAGATACACTATCTGATCCCGGCCGTACTGCTTTTTTACCGGGCTTGCTATCAGCTTCTTCTTCACATAGTTGGATATCATGGAGGGGGTCATGCAGTTTT
>DVHY01000189.1 GCA_018711755.1 Candidatus Limivicinus faecipullorum
CTCTTCAAATCGATGGCAAGTTTAAGGCCGGACAGATCCGTCTCGTCCCGCATGTCGTTGATCTCTCTGACCTTGCCGAACTTGATAAGCTCGGCCACCTTGTCGATTATGGCCTCGGAGGTGGCGGTATAAGGTATTTCATATATCTCGATTATGTTCTCTTTGGGGATATAGCGCCAGCGGGAGCGCAGCTTGAAGCTGCCCCGCCCTGTGCGGTAGATGTTCTCCATGGCGCTGCGCTCGTAGATTATCTCCCCGCCGGTGGGAAAATCCGGGGCGGGCATGGTAGAGAGCAGGTCGTGCTCCGGGTCCCTGAGATATTCGATGGCCGTCTGGCATACCTCGGTGAGGTTAAAGCCGCATATCTGGCTGGCCATGCCCACGGCAATTCCCATATTGGCGGAGACAAGCACGTTGGGGAAGGCGGTAGGCAGCAGCGAGGGCTCCTTCATACTGCCGTCGTAATTGTCCACGAAGTCCACGGTGTCCTTGTCGATATCCCGGAATATCTCCGAGCATATGGCGGAGAGCTTGGCCTCGGTATATCGGGAGGCGGCGTAGGACATATCCCTGGAATAGACCTTGCCGAAGTTGCCCTTGGAGTCCACGAAGGGGGTGAGCAGGGCCTGGTAGCCGGTGGACAGGCGCACCATGGTCTCATAGATGGCGGCGTCACCGTGGGGATTGAGCTTCATGGTCTGGCCCACGATGTTGGCGCTCTTGGTGCGGCCTCCGCTGAGCAGGCCCATTTTGAACATGGTATACAGGAGCTTGCGGTGGGAGGGTTTAAAGCCGTCTATCTCAGGTATGGCTCTGGACACGATCACGCTCATGGCGTAAGGCATGTAATTCGTCTCCAGGGTCTTGGTAATAGGCTGCTCCAACACCTCGGCTCTCAGCCCCACCACATTGGGATTATCAAATTTTTTCTTTTCCTCGACTTTTTTCTTAGCCATTTTCTACTCACTTACTTGGATTTGCCGGTTTTCATTTTCTTGCCGGTGACAAGATTTCTATGGCAGCGGGGGCAGGACTTGAGGGCCATGACCCCCAGGAAGATCACTTTGCCGCAGTTGGGGCAGCGGCAGTATTTAAAAATAAGGGCGAGGCAGGTGACAAAAAGCACCACCGTCAGGCACATAAGGGCCACCTGCACCAGGGAGTACTGGGGTGTGAGCAGGCTGGCGGCGCAGCCCACGGCCGTGGCCACCAGAAGTATCCTCAGCCTCTCCCGGCCGTATACAAAATCGTTCTCATATTTCTTCATCTTTATCTCTCCGTTTATGAAATGTCCGCCATATCCAGGTACTTGTATCCGAATTGGGCTATATGGTTTTTCCTACCCTCCAGGTTGTCCCCCAGCAGCAGCTCAAAGCTCTGGGCCATAAGCTCCGCATCCTCGGGCATGACCTTGATAAGACGGCGGGTCTCCGGGTTCATGGTGGTCATCCACATCATGTCCGGGTCGTTTTCACCCAGGCCCTTGCTGCGGTTGATGCTGGCCTTTGCGCCCTTGAGACTGTCGATTATCTCCGCCTTCTCCCTGTCCGAGTAGGCGAAATAGGTCTTGCCCTTGCTCTCTATCTCATATAGGGGAGACTCGGCGATATATACATAGCCCTCCTGGATGAGGGTGGGTACCAGGCGGTAGAGCATGGTGAGGATAAGGGTGCGTATCTGGAAGCCGTCCACGTCTGCATCGGTGCAGATTATCACCTTGTTCCAGCGCAGGTTGCCGATGTCGAAGCCGGACAGGTCCTTGGTGTGCTTGTCCTTGACCTCCACCCCGCAGCCCAGCACTTTGATCAGGTCGGTGATGACGTCGCTTTTGAATATGCGCACATAGTCGGCTTTAAGGCAGTTGAGTATCTTGCCTCTGACCGGCATGATGCCCTGAAACTCCGCATCCCTGGAGAGCTTGCAGGCGCCCAGGGCGGAGTCGCCCTCCACGATGTATATCTCCCTGCGCTCCACGTCCCGGCTGCGGCAGTCCACGAACTTCTGGACCCGGTTGGCAATGTCAATACTGCCGGAGAGTTTTTTCTTCATGCCCTGGCGGGCCCGCTCGGCGGTCTCCCGGCTGCGCTTGTTGATGAGCACCTGTTCGGCTATCCTGTCCGCCTCCGGCTTATTCTCGATAAAGTATATCTCCAGATTGGTCTTGAAAAACTCCGTCATGGCCTGCTGGATGAAGCGGTTGTTGATGGCCTTTTTGGTCTGGTTCTCATAGGAGGTCTGGGTGGAGAAGCAGTTGGTCACCAGCACCAGGCAGTCCTGGATATCCTGGAACTTCACGGGGCTCTCATTCTTCTGATACTTGCCTATCTTCTTTATGTAGGCATCTATGGCGGAGACGAAGGCGCTTCTGGCGGCCTTGTCCGGGGCGCCGCCGTTTTCCAGCCAGGAGGAGTTGTGGTAATATTCCAGGACGCTGGCGTCCTTGGAGAAGCAGAAGGCGGCGGAGAGCTTCACCTTGTATTCCGGCTTATCCTCCCTGTCCCGGCCCTTGCGCTCGGCGGTGATGAACTCCGGCTCCGTCAGGGGCTTTGTGCCGGACAGCTCCCGCACATAGTCGATTATCCCGTTTTCGTAGCGGTAGTCCCGGACTTCAAATTTGCCCTTTTTCTCCAGGCGCAGCCGGAAAGTCACCCCGGCGTTCACCACCGCCTGGCGGTGGAGCACATCGTCGAAATATTCCTCGGGGATGTTGATGTCGGTGAACACGTCCAGGTCCGGCTTCCAGCGGATGGTGGTGCCGGTCTTCTTCCTGTCAGCCGGCTCCACGGTGAGCTCCTGGCCCTTCTTGCCGCAGACCTTGCCTTTTTTAAAGTGGAGCTGATATTTTTTCCCGTCCCGCCGGACGGTCACATCCATATATTCCGACGCATACTGGGTGGCGCAGGAGCCCAGGCCGTTCAGGCCCAGGGAGTACTCGTAATCTCCCCCGCTGCTGTTCTGGTATTTGCCGCCGGCGTAAAGCTCGCAGAAGACCAGCTCCCAGTTGTAGCGTTTTTCATTGGCGTTCCAGTCTACAGGGCAGCCCCGGCCGAAATCCTCCACCTCTATGGAGCGGTCCTCAAAATAGGTAAGGGTGATAAGGTCTCCGTGCCCTTCCCTGGCCTCGTCTATTGCGTTGGACAAGATCTCAAAAACTGCGTGCTCGCAGCCGTCCAGCCCGTCGGAGCCGAATATGACTCCCGGGCGTTTTCTGACTCTGTCCGCTCCTTTAAGCTGGGATATGCTGTCGTTTCCATACTGTGCGCTGCTGCTCATAAATGCTTTGACCTTTCAATTTTTCGTAACCGGATACTACATCTAGTGCATTATAATCCTATTTTAACCAAT